>JBOHDD010000406.1:0-2864 GCA_050699155.1 Nocardioidaceae bacterium | reverse complement strand
GCGGTGTACCCGGGTGAGCCAAGCCGCATCTCCAGGGAGAGCCGGTGCCCTTGCGCGAGGATGCTGTCGAGCGAGTTGACCGGGAACCCCAGGTCGTACCAGCGGTCGGGTTCCAGCGGCGTCAGCTCGGACAGAGAGCTCCAGTGCGCGACGTCAGCTGTCCCGAAGGTGATCTGCTGGTCGTCCTGATCCGAGACCACCGGTGCGGTGTCGTGGTAGCAGGCGTCGTCTTCCGGGGTCGACGAGCCCCAGCACGACTCGGACTCGAGCGTCTCGATGTTGGAGTCGACCTCACGCACCGACCCATGCTCGATGAGCCGGGTCCGCACCGCCGTCGTGGGGCGGTCGACCCTGATCCGAAGGTGCAGCTCCGGTGTGCCCGCGAGGCTGACCGGAGCATCCAGCTCAGCGGAGCTGAACGTGAGCTGACCCTCCGGGCCCACCGTGACGGTCTCGCGAGTCCGCGCGGGCCGCAGAGTGAGCGTTCCTCGCCCTTGCGCGGCCGGCCCGCCGAGCGAAAGGTGTACGTCGCGTGTTCCGCGAGCCGGCCATGTCGCCTGGTCCACCCACTGTCCGGATGCCCTTTCGACCGTGGCGCTCGGCTGCCGCATGATCCCGTTGTCGAGGCTCTGCAGCCAGTGGTCGAACCAGGAGTGGAGAGTGTCGACCCAGTCCGCCCGGCGGAAGTCGAACGGGTCGACGTGCCCGGTCCGTGCCAGCCAGATCTTGCGAGGAACCCGGCTCCGCGCCAGTGCCTCCCAGTACGGTCCGACGTTGATCGTCTTGACGTTCGCGTCGCCGAGACCGTGCACGAGGAAGACGCTCGCCTCCATGCGCTCGGCGCTGGGCACGTAGTCACGGTCTGCCCAGAAGCCGGTGTAGTTCCCGGTGTCGTCGCCTGGTCCACCGGCGAGCTCCTCGCGCAGATGCGCACAGTCCTGGGGAGGCCGCCCGTTGACGTACTCGTGCAGGAAGCTGGCGTACCCCGGCGCGATGAGGGTGCCGTTGGCACGCGTGTAGTTGTACCAGCTGGAGATGGCCGCGATCGGCACGATGGTCTCCAGCCCCTCCACACCGGTGGCGGCGACTCCGTTGGCGACGGAACCATCCCACGACTTGCCGATCATGCCGACTTTGCCCGTCGTCCAGTCCGCGGTCACCTCGTCGCCCTCGAGGTCGTGGCCACGGGCCCGTCCGTTGAGCCAGTCGATCGCGGCCTTGGCCGAGGCGATCTCCGCGCTGCCGCCGATGTCCTCGCAGCCGGTCGAGCGCGCCGTCCCGGACAGGTCGACGGCCGCGAACGCGTAACCGCGCGGGACGAAGTAGTTGTCGTAGAACAACGGGAACTTGGTGGGTACGCCGTCAGGTCCGTACACCTTCACCTCTGACTCGTTGCCCCTGCCGCAGCACTGGTAGTAGGGCGACGCATCCATGATCACCGGCACGTCGACCCCGGCCTCCGCCGCCTCGCGTGGCCGGATGATGTCGACCGCGACTCGGTCCGGTTCACCGTCGCGGTCGCTGTCCACGGGTACCTCGACGAGTACGGACTCCCGGATCGCACGGCCGTAGTCGTAGGCAGGGACGGTGCGCGTGCCCTCCACATGCGGCACGGTGTCATGCGGCACGGTGTCATGCGGCACCGTGTCGACTGCCTGCGCTACCGGAGCCAGGGAGACAGCCAGCGCCGCGGCCGAACCAAGCAGGGCCCAACAGGACGTATGACGCATACGGCACCTCGCCTGGCCGCGGAATGTGACGATGCGGGCACAGTATGTAGTCGCCCGTGGTCCGTCAAGGCGTCTTGCCGATGAACAGCCGGACCCGTACCCGCCCGTCACAGGCCGTCTGGACCAGCTTCACACCGCCGGTGGTGGCCTGGCCGCGGGCGAAGAAGATGTCCGCCTCCACGACCTCGTTCTCTGCGCCGACGATCTCGTAGCCCGCTCGGCGGAGCACACGCGAGAAGCGGTCCTGGACCCCGGACAGGGTCCCGTCGGTCACCGCCGTGGCGTTGACGAAGCCGTCCTGCCGGACGACCTCGGTGACGGTCGCGAGGGACTCGAGGTCGAGGGCCCGGGGTAGCGCGGACGTGTCCTCGGCCGGTGCGACCCGTGGGCACGGGGCCGACGCCGCGCTATGGCTCGCCGACCCCCCGGTGCAGCCGGCGAGCAGGCAGCCGAGGGCGACTGTCGCACAAGCACTCCGCTTGGGCCTGGCATGCATCGTGTGCCTCTTCCGCAGCCGGTGACGGTGTCGCAGGACGTACAGGCGTGGCTACAGTACGTCGAATGTCAGTGACCCGAAGGTCCCGTGTGGGCGCGGTCGCCTACGGGGCCGCAGCGTCCGTCATCGTGGTTGTCTTCCTGGCACCGCTGGCCCTGATGGTCATCGGTTCGCTGCGTCGGCCCGGGCTGCCCCCACCCGACGGGTTCGACCTCCTGCCGGTGCCCCCACGTTGGGGCAACTACCTCGACGTGGCCTCGATCGTCCCGCTGGCGCACCAGCTGCTGAACTCCCTGATGATCGTGGTCGTGGCCGTCCCCGTGACCGTGCTGGTGGCCTCCGGGGCGGCCTACGCCATGGTGGCCGGCCACCCTCGGGTACGACGGTGGCTGCTCGCCGTCTCCCTGGTCGCGCTGATGGTCCCGGCGAGTGCCCTGTGGGTACCACGCGTTGTCCTGTACGAGCTGCTCGGTCTGACCGACCACACGCTGGTCGCGGCGGTTCCGGCCCTGATGGCAACCACTCCCTTCTTCGTGCTGCTGCTGGCCCTGGCCTACAGCCGTATCCCGCGCTCGCTGTTCGAGGCGGCCGCGGTCGAGGGTCTCTCCCCGCTGCGCACCTGGCGAACGGTGGTGCTG
>JBOHDD010000405.1:0-6000 GCA_050699155.1 Nocardioidaceae bacterium | reverse complement strand
GCGTCGCCCAGGGTCTCGGCCGCGATCACTCCCATGGCCTCGGCGACGTGAGCCAGCATCAACTGTCCGGTGACGTCGCCGATGGCGTAGATGTTGGGCACGTTGGTGCGCATGCGGCCGTCGATCGCGATGGCACCGCGCTCGCTCAGCTCGACGCCGGCCTTGTCGAGGCCGTAACCGTCGACGCGAGGCGCGAAACCGATCGCTTGCAGGACCTTGTCAGCCTCCAGGGTCTGCTGCTGATCGCCCTTGGTGACGGTCACTGTCACCTTGTCGCCGCTGTCGTCGATCGCGTCGACCCTGGTGGAGGTCAGCACCTCGATGCCCAGCTTCTTGAACTGCTTGGCCAGCTCCTTGGAGACCTCGGGATCCTCCAGAGGTACGACACGGTCGAGGAACTCCACGATCGTCACGTTGACGCCGTAGTTCGCCATCACGTAGCCGAACTCGACCCCAATGGCTCCCGCTCCTGCGATGATCACGCTCTCCGGAAGATTGTCCTCGAGGATCTGCTCCTCGTAGGTAACGACCCGCTCGGAGAGCTCGGTGCCGGGCAGCAGCTTTGTCGTGGCGCCCGCGGCGACGATGCAGTCGTCGAATGTCACGGTCTGGCTGCCGCCGTCATTGAGCTTGACGTCGAGCGTGTTCGCGTCCGTGAACGTACCCCACCCGTCGAGCTCGGTGATCTTGTTCTTCTTCATCAGGAAGTGCACGCCCTTGACACGGCCGTCGGCGACCGTGCGGCTACGCTCGTACGCCTTGCTGTAGTCGGCGCTCACCTCCCCGTCGACGGAGATGCCGAAGACCTTCTCGGCGTCGTAGTTGATCAGGTGAGCAAGCTCGGCGTTGCGCAGGAGCGCCTTGCTCGGGATACAGCCGACGTTGAGGCACACACCTCCCCAGTAGCGGGACTCCACCACGGCGACTGACTTGCCGAGCTGGGCGGCGCGGATGGCGGCAACGTAGCCACCGGGGCCCGCACCGAGGACGACGACATCGAAGTGTTGACCGTTGGGCTGGCTCATACGCGACAGCCTAAGACCTCACCCGGATGCCTGCGTCCGCCGGAGTGCGCACCAGGGCGCACGGGCCGGCGGACGCAGGATGCAGCCGGAAGACTCAGCCGACCGACTACTTGGCCCCCAGATACCCGTTGGGGTCGAGGACGTACTTGCGGGACGCGCCCTCGTCGAACTCCCGGTAACCACGCGGGGCGTCATCGAGGGTGATCGCCGTTGCGTTGACCGCCTTCGAGATCTGCACCCGGTCGTGCAGGATCGCCATCATCAGGCCACGGTGGTACTTCATCACCGGGCACTGTCCCGTCATGAAGGAGTGCGACTTGGCCCAGCCGAGCCCGAGCCGGATCGACAGCGAGCCCTCCTTGGCAGCGTCGTCGACAGCACCCGGGTCACCGGTGACGTACAGACCGGGGATGCCGAGTCCGCCGCCGGCGCGGGTGATGTCCATCAGCGAGTTGAGCACCGTCGCAGGCGCCTCGTGGCTCGACTCCTTACCGTGGCCTCTAGCCTCGAAGCCGACCGCGTCGACACCACAGTCCACCTCCGGGTCTCCGAGGATCTGCTCGATCTGGTCCTTCGGGTCGCCCTTGGACACGTCGACCGTCTCGCAGCCGAAGCTGCGGGCCTGGGCGAGCCGCTGCTCGTTCAGGTCACCGACGATCACCACGGAGGCACCGAGCAGCTGGGCAGACGCGGCTGCAGCCAGGCCGACCGGGCCCGCGCCGGCGACGTACACCGACGAACCGACACCCACGCCTGCCGTCACGCAGCCGTGGAAACCGGTGGGGAAGATGTCGGACAGCATGGTCAGGTCGAGCATCTTCTCGAGGGCCTGGTCCTTGTCCGGGAACTTCAGCAGGTTCCAGTCGGCGTAGGGCACCATGACGTACTCCGCCTGGCCGCCGACCCAGCCGCCCATGTCGACGTAGCCGTACGCAGATCCCGGACGGTCGGGGTTGACGTTGAGGCAGATGCCGGTCTTGCGCTCCTTGCAGTTGCGGCACCGGCCGCACGCGATGTTGAACGGCACCGACACCAGGTCGCCGGTCTTGATGAACTCCACGTCGGAGCCGGTCTCGACGACCTCGCCGGTGATCTCGTGGCCGAGGATCAGGCCGGAAGGTGCTGTGGTCCTGCCGCGGACCATGTGCTGGTCACTGCCGCAGATGTTGGTGGCGACGGTCTTGAGGATCGCGCCGTGTGGGAGCTTTCGTCCTATATTATCCGGGTTTACCCCGGGCCCGTCCTGGAGCTCGAACGACGGAAAGCTGATGTCCTGTACTTCCACCGAACCCGGGCCGGTGTAGGCCACTCCCCTGTTGTCTGTCATCGGGGCTTCCCCTTCGCGCTGTGCGTCGGCCGGGGGCCGACGCCGCCGGACCGCGCACACCGCGCGGTAGGCGCGTCGTTGCGCCTGTATCGCACCCTTGCCGTGCTCCGGTGGCTCGTCAACCCCTCCCCGTCAGGCTTGTCTCAATGCTGGCGACGCCAGGGGCCGGTGACGGCGAACGTCGTACCCGGTGTGTACACGTTGAAGAACATCACCCGGCCGTCCGGGGAGAAGGAGACCCCGGCCAGCTCCCCACTCGTGCCCGGCGAGGTGTACTGCCGGTTGCGCGCGAACGCAAACGGCTCGCCGTCGGCGGTGGTCCCGATCATGTAGTTCTCACCGCCGGAGTCCTCACAGATCATCAGCCCGCCGTACGGCGACACGCACATGTTGTCCGGCTGTTCCCCGACGTCGTCGGTGTCGGGCGTGCCGGTGAAGATCAGCTCCAGGGTCAGCGTCTTGGCGTCCACGTCATACCGCCACACCTGTCCGTCGTGCGTGTCCGCGGAGCCCTCCTCGGGGGTCGCGAACGACGACACGAAGTACGCGGACCGGTCCGACGCGCCCCACCAGGCTCCCTCCAGCTTCTGTCCGCGGGTGATCGGCCGTGGGTAGTCCTGGGCCCGCGTCGGGGTGGTGGTGGCGTACGGATCGGGTACGTCGAGCCACTCGATGCCGCCGAACGTCGTACCCGCCTCACGCACGGTCGACAGGTCCTCCAGGCCGGGCACCCGCAGCGCCTGCAGCGCGCCGCCGGCCCGCAGGCTGCCGTGCCCGCCGAGCGGCTCGTTGGGCAGGAACCGGTAGTAGCTGCCGAGCGGCGCGCCGCTGAACGCGTCCTCCGTCTCGTACAGGATGCCGGTGGCGGGGTCTACCGCGACCGCCTCGTGCATGAATCGGCCCATGTCCCTGAGCGGGACCGGGCCGGCGTTGCGGCGGTTGTCGTACGGGTCGACCTCGAAGATCCACCCGTGGTCCTTGGTGTAGCCGTTGTCGCCGACGGTGTCCTCGGTTTCCTCGCACGTCAGCCAGGTGCCCCACGGGGTGATGCCCCCGGAACAGTTGATCGCGGTGCCGCCGATGCTGACGTACTCCTCCTCCGTCTGCCGGTCCGAGGAGAGCACCAGGTTGGTGGTGCCGCCGGCGGCCGCCGGGTCGTACGTCGTGTCCAGGCCGTCGACGGGGACCCGGTGCCGAGCGTCCTGACGGTTCTCGTGGTTGCGGACCAGGTGTGTCCTGGACTCGGCGGCGGCGAAGCTGCCCATCCCGTCGCTGTTGCTGGGCACCGGGCCACCACCGGACCGCATCGGCATCCCCTCGCGGGACAGGATCTGGTAGCGGAACCCGCGAGGCAGGTCGAGAATGCCATTCGGGTCGGGCACGAGCTCGCCGTACCCGTGCGACGGCCCCCGGGCCCCGGCCGCCGGGAGCGCGGTGAACAGGCCATGCACACTGCCGGCCAGGCCGACCGAAACCCCCGCTGCGCCGGTGCGGATGAGGAAATCACGTCGGGACACGGACATGGCGGCGCTCCTCGCATTCGGGACAAGACGATCCGGCGAGAATACGCCGCGCCACCGAAAAATGAACAGTGCTAGGCCGGCTGGGTGACACCGGCGATCGGGAGCAGCTTCTGCCCTGTCGGCCCTACCTGGATCTCGGTGCCCATGTCGGGGCAGACGCCGCAGTCGTAGCACGGCGTCCAGCGGCAGTCCTCCACCTCGACAGGGTCCGGGTCGATGGCGTCCTGCCAGTCCTCCCACAGCCAGTCGCGGTCGAGCCCGGAGTCGAGGTGGTCCCAGGGCAGCACCTCGGAGTAGCCCCGCTCGCGCGTGGTGTACCAGTCCAGGTCCACGGGTACGTCGGACAGCGCAGTAGCGCAGGCCGCCACCCACGCGTCGAAGGAGAAGTGCTCACTCCAGCCGTCGAAGCGGCCCCCTCCTCGCCACACCTGCTCGACCACACGGCCGACGCGACGGTCACCGCGCGACAGCAGTCCCTCGATGATGCCGGGGCGGCCGTCGTGGTAGCGGAACCCGATCGCCTTGCCGAACTGCTTGTTGCTGCGCACCGAGTCACGGAGCTGCTTCAACCGGTCGTCGGTGGTCTCGTGGTCGAGCTGCGCCGCCCACTGGAACGGCGTATGCGGCTTCGGCACGAACCCACCGATCGACACGGTGCAACGGATGTCACGGCGTCCCGAGACCTCACGGCCGGTGGAGATCACCCGCTTGGCCATGTCACCGATCGCCAGGACGTCGTCGTCGGTCTCCGTCGGCAGACCACACATGAAGTAGAGCTTCACCTGTCGCCAGCCGTTCGAGTACGCCGTCGCGACGGTGTTGATCAGGTCGTCCTCTGAGACCATCTTGTTGATCACGCGGCGCAGGCGCTCCGATCCACCCTCGGGGGCGAACGTCAGCCCGGACCGGCGGCCGTTGCGGGACAGCTCGTTTGCCAGGGTGATGTTGAACGCGTCGACGCGGGTGGAAGGCAGCGACAGCGACGTGTTGCTGCCTTCGTAGCGGTCCGCAAGCCCCCTTGCGACATCGCCTATCTCGGAATGGTCGGCACTGGACAGGGAGAGCAGACCGACCTCCTCGAAGCCGGACTTCTCGATGCCGTTCTGCACCATGTCGCCGATGGTCGTGATCGACCGCTCACGCACGGGTCGGGTGATCATGCCCGCCTGGCAGAATCGGCAACCGCGGGTGCAGCCGCGGAAGATCTCGACCGAGTAGCGCTCGTGCACGGTCTCGGCCAGGGGCACCAACGGCTTCTTCGGGTACGGCCACTGGTCGAGGTCCATCAGGGTGTGTTTGTGCACCCGCCACGGCACACCTGACCGGTTCGGCGCGACTCGCTTGATCCGCCCGTCGTGGAGGTACTCCACGTCGTAGAACTTCGGCACGTAGACACCGCCGGACGCCGCCAGCCGGTACAGCAGCTCGTCGCGGCTGTTGCGTGCGCCGTCATCGCCGCCTGGACGGCCTTCCTGCTTCCACTCGCGGATGACCTCGCTGATCGCGAGCACGACCTCCTCGCCGTCACCGAGCACTGCGGCGTCGACGAAGTCTGCGATCGGCTCGGGGTTGAAGGCCGCGTGCCCCCCGGCGAGCACGACCGGGTGCTCGTCGCCCCGGTCGACCGCGCGCAGCGGCATGCCGGCGAGGTCGATCGCGGTCAGCAGGTTGGTGTAGCCCAGCTCGGTCGCGAAGGAGACACCGAGCACGTCGAACTCCCCGACCGGCCGGTGCGCGTCCACGGTGAACTGCGGGATGTCGTTCTCGCGCATGACCTGCTCCATGTCCGGCCACACCGAGTACGTGCGCTCGGCCAGGATCCATTCACGCTCGTTGAGGATCTCGTACAGGATGGCCACGCCCTGGTTGGGCAGGCCCACCTCGTACGCGTCGGGGTACATCAGCGCCCACCGGACCTCGGCCGAGTCCCAGTCCTTGACCTCGGCGTTCAGCTCGCCTCCGACGTACTGGATCGGCTTCTGCACGCTCGGCAGCAGTGGTTCCAGGCGTGGGAACAACGAGTCGGCGGGCATCAGTCGACTACTCCAGTCAAACGGGGACTCTCCAGGGTAAGACCCCACCCCCCACTTCCGGCGAGCGGGCAAACTTGCGATCGGTACCAGAA
>JBOHDD010000404.1:0-5249 GCA_050699155.1 Nocardioidaceae bacterium | reverse complement strand
GAATGCGAGAAGCCGCAGTGGGGCGACCGATCTCGAGCCTCGGGACGGGGCGCAAGTTTGCCCGCTCGCCGGAAGGGGGTGGCCGGAAGGGGTTGGCCGGAAGGGGTTGGCCGGAAGGGGTTGGCGGGGAGGGTCAGAAGCGGGAGCGGGCCACGCGGGAGCGGACCACTCCGCCGAGTCCGAGCGGGTGGTCGGTGCGCAGATGGATGTTCTGCAGCAGCCCGATGGCCATCAGGGTCACGAACATCGACGTACCGCCGTAGGACACCAGCGGCAGCGGGACGCCCGTCACGGGCATGATGCCGAGGCACATACCGATGTTCTGGAACGCCTGGAACCCGAACCAGCACACGATGCCGCCGGCCGCAAGCCGCCCGAAGATGTCCTCGGCCTCGCGCGCGATCCGCAGCGCCCGCCACAGCAGGAGCGCGTAGAGCGCGATGACCGCGGTGGCACCGACCAGCCCGAGCTCCTCGCCGGCGACGGTGAACACGAAGTCGGTGTGCTGCTCGGGAACGAACCCCGACTGGGTCTGCGAGCCGCCGAACAGGCCCTGCCCGAGCAGGCCGCCGTTGCCGATGGCGATCCGTGCCTGGGTGGTGTTGTAGCCGGCCCCCAGCGGGTCCAGCATCGGGTTGGTGTACGCCAGGAACCGGTCGACCTGGTAGCTCGCGAGCACCCCCAGCCGTACAGCGGCGACGGCCAGCACCACGACACCGGCGACCAGGCCCAGCAGCCAACGCCGAGGCGCCCCGGCCAGTGCAAGCGCCCCGAAGACCGTGGCGCTGAGCACGAGCAGGGTGCCCAGGTCGGGCTGCAGCAGGATCAGCAGGGCCGGTACCGCCGCGATGGAGAGCAGGAGTACGACGTCCAGGTCGCGCAGCGACGACGACGCGGACCTCGCGCGGGCGGGCGAGGATGCCGACCGACCAGCGGAAGTCGACGACCAGGCCCTGGGCGAGGGCCGAGTCGCCGCCGAGGTACGACGCCCTTCGGCCTTCTCCGCGACCACCAGGGCCATGCTCACGATCACCGCCAGTTTGGCGAACTCGGCGGGCTGCAGGGACAGGCCACCGACGTCGACCCACGACCGGGACCCGTTGATCGACGCGCCGACCCCGGGCACGAACACCAGACCGAGGCCCACGATCGAACCGATGTACACGACCGGGGTCCAGATCCGCACCCACCGGTAGTCCGTCGCCGCCACCACGAACGCGAGCACCGCACCGATGCCCATGTTCACCAGGTGCCGCACCGCGTAGGCGTTGGGCTCACCGCCGGTCAGGCTGTCGTTGCTGGTCGTCGCCGACCACACCAGCAGCGTGCCGAGACCTGCCAGGGCCGCGGCCGAAAGGATGAGCAGCCAGTCGATGCGCGCCCAGATCGACTGGCGTGCCTGGGTGATCTGGACGCGTCGCGACGCGGGGCGTGTCGGGGTAGCGAGTGTCACCGCTGACGTCCTCCCTCGCCGGGTGGGCGGATCGCGCCGTCGGGTGCGAAGGTCGGCAGCCTCTTCGGCGGGTGTGCGCCCGGCTGCGCGGCCTGGTCGTGGTGCACCTCACCGCTCTGTACGCCGTACAACGCCTCCCAGATCTTCCGGACCGCCGGTCCCGACGTACCCGAGCCGGTGCCGCCCTGGCTCACCATCATCACCACGACATACTGCTTGTTGTAGCTGGCCAGCCACGACGTGCTCTGCTTGCCGTACACCTCGGCGCTACCGGTCTTGGAACGGATCTTGACCTCGTCGAGTGGGAAGCCCAGGAACCGCCAGGACGTCGTACCCGTGCGGGTGGTGCCGAGCAGCGCGTTGTCGATGTAGTCGAGGGCGCGCTTCCGCACCGGGACCTCCGATGCCTTCGCCGGCCTGATCCGTTTCAGCACCTCGCCCTGGGGTGAGACGACCGCCTTGCCCACCCGTGGCTTCCACAGTGTGCCGCCGTTGGAGATCGCCGCATAGCCCACGGCCAGCTGCAGTGGCGTGATGATCGTGTCGCCCTGCCCGATCGCGAAGTTCACCGCGTCACCGGCACGGTAGCGCCAGCCATCGGTGCAGAACTCGCGCGCGAACTCGTGGATGAAGTCGCTGCCCTCTTCCTTGCCGAGTCTGCAGTAGTAATCCTTGTTCGTCTTCCAGTACTGGTTCTTCCAGCGACGGTCGGCGATCCGCCCGGACGCCTCGGCCGGCAGGTCGATGCCCGACTCCGAGCCGAAGCCGAACCTCTCCGCCATCCGCACGAGCGGCTCCTTGGCGTCGACGTCGCCGCTGTCGCCGCCTCCGCGCAGCCAGAAGTCGTAGCCGATCCGGTAGAAGAAGGTGTTACACGAGACCTGCAGCGCCTTCGCGAAGTCGATGTAGCCGTACGCACTGGACTCGTAGTTCTGGAACGTCTGGTCGCCCACCGAGAGCGTGGACGAGCAGTTCAGCTGCGTGGTGGTGTCGTAGCCGTTCGACAGCGCGCCGGAGGCGATGAAGGGCTTGAACGTCGAACCGGGGGCGAACTGTCCCTGCGTCACCCGGGAGAGCAGGGGCGTGCCGGCCTGCTGCGAGTACAGCCGGTCGAGCTCCTTGTTGGTGATCCCACCGACCCACACCTCGGGCTGGTAGCTCGGGTAGCTGGCCATGGACACGACCCGGCCGTTGCTGGCGTCGAGGACCACCGCCGCCCCCGAGTCCGCCTCGTAGTTCCTGCCGGACACCTCGTCGAACGTCTTGCGCGCGGTCATGATGGTCTTCTTCAGCTGCGTCTCGGTCACCGCCTGCACCTTGGCGTCGAGACTGGTGACCAGCGTGTTGCCGGGCTGCGGGGCCTGGACCCCGACTGTGTCGAGCACCCGGCCCATGCTGTCGACCGCCTTCTTCTCGATGCCGGGCACACCTCGCAGCCACCTGTCGTACGTGCTCTCGAGCCCGGAGCGCCCCACCAGCGAGGTCCGGGTGAGGGTGCGGTCGTTGCGGGCCTCGGCCCGCTCGAGCTCGTCCTCGGTGATCGGCGACAGGTAGCCCAGCACGTGCGCGGCGCGCACCCCGTGCGGGTTCGGGTACGCCCGGGCCTGCCACTCCTCGGCCGTCACCGCCGGGAAGTCCTCGCCCTGCTCCTGGATGGAGACCGCGACCTGCTGACTGACGTCCTCGGCAATCGGGACCGGCTGGTACGGCGAGCCGTTCCAGCAGATCGGTGGTCGCGCGGCACCGGCCTCTCCACACAGTTTGCTGCGCGCCACCACCCGGTGGTAGCCCATCCCCACGGTTCTCGCGACGCGCCTCAGCACTCTCTCGCGTTCGTCGTCGGACATCTCGTCGAGGACCATGCGGTCGACCGTGACCACCCACGACGGCCGGCCCGCCACCAACGGCCGGCCGTGCGAGTCCGTGATCAGCCCGCGCTCGGGTGGAGTGATGACCTCGCGTACGGCGTTCTCGGCCGCCTGCGCCTGGTACTCGTCGCCGCTGAGCACCTGGACGTACCACAGCCGTGCGAACAACGTCACGAACAGGGACAGCACGAGCGCCTGCACCACGAACAGCCGCAGCCGACGCCGGTCGTTCATCGTCGGACCACCCTCACAAGCGCGCCGATGCCGGTTCGAGGCGTCGCATCATCGTCAGCATCAGGGGTACGACGAACGGCGTCAGCACGACGTCGTACACCAGGGCGATCGGGATGACGTGCATCACCCCGTCGAGACTGACACCGGGGTCCTGGAGCAGCATCCCGGAGAGCGCGAACAACGACGTACCGATGAACGAGCCGGCGGCGACCACCAGCACGGCCGCGACTGCGGACGCGCGCGCGTCCCGCCGGGCGAGACCGGCGAGGTAGCCGACGACCACGAACGCGAGCGCCCAGCGACCGGCGGTGTGGTCGGCCGGGGGCGCGAGGTCGAGGACGAGCCCTGCGGCGAAGCCCACCACGGCGCCGTACTCCGGTCCTCGGGCCAGCGCCAGCGCGATCACCACGACGAGCACCAGGTCGGGCACCACGTCGGCCACCGCCAGGCTCGGCAGCACCCCCAGCTGGAGGGTCACGGCGAGGACCACAACGGCGGTGACCACGCACACCCGTACGACGGTCACGGGCGACCACCCCCGGCGCGGACGGTCTCGCGGCCGCCCCGGCCGTCGGTCCCGACGACCACGCTGACGAGGTCCAGCGAGGAGAAGTCCACGTAGGGGTCGATGATCACGGTCTGCGAGAGCTCGCGGGGGCTGCTCATCACCGCGGACACGGAGCCGATCGGGACGCCGGCGACGTACGGCTCGCCGTTGCGCGAGCCCCAGGTGACCACGGTGTCGCCGTCGGTGGACTCCGAGGCGTTGTCGACCAGGTCCAGCCGGAGGCGGCCGTGGTCTCCGATGTCACCGTCGCCGGAGATGAAGCCGAGCTCCATGTTGCGCCCCAGCCGGCCGCCGACGACGGAGTCGCGGTCGATGATCAGCAGCACCGTGGCCGTCGAGCGGGTGGCCCCGATGACCCGGCCGACCAAGCCGTCGCCGTTGCGCACCGTCATGTCGGGGTGTACGCCGTCCTCGCGACCCGCGTCGATGGTCACGGTTCGGGAGAAGCTCTGCGCGGAGCCGAACGCGGTCACCTGCGCCGGGACCAGCCGGTGGCCCTCGCCCTCGGCGACGCCGAGCAGGTGGTCGAGCTGGTCCGCGCGGTTGCGGGCGAACTCGCTGCTGCGCAGGCTGGCCCGCAGCTCGTCGTTCTCGTTCCGGAGCCGGCGGTTGGTGTCGCGCAGCTGCTCGACGTCGGCGAAGTAGCGCGGGACGACCCTGACCGGGCCCAGCACGGCGGCGGCGCCGGTCTCCAGAGGTCCGATGACCGCACCGGCCACCGAGCGCATGGGGTCGACGGGTGACCCCTCCGAGGGCTTCGCGTCGAGGGTGATCACGGTGAAGGATGCGAGCAGCAGGAGGAGGAGGGTCCGCACCGCGCGCCGGTCGCTGCCCCCGTCCCCTCCGGGGCCCCCAGGCCCACCTTGTCCGCCGGGCCCGTCGCCCGGCCGACCACCGATCCGCGGAGCTCCGCGCAACCCGCCACCGCGGACCCGGCGAACGTCAGGCGGACGCATGACGGCTCACCTACGAGGCTCCGACACCAGCACCTGCCGCAGCGCCTCGAACTCCTCGACGCACTTCCCGGCGCCCATCGCCACGGAGTCGAGCGGGTCGGGTGCGACGTGCATCGGCATGCCGGTCTCGTGCCGCAACCGCTCGTCCAGGCCACGCAGCAGCGCACCGC
>JBOHDD010000403.1:0-5715 GCA_050699155.1 Nocardioidaceae bacterium | reverse complement strand
CGTACGACGTCCTGCTCGATGATCGGGCCCTCGTCGAGGTCCGAGGTGACGAAGTGTGCCGTGGCGCCGACCAGCTTGACGCCGCGCTCGAACGCCTGGTGATACGGCCTTGCACCCTTGAAGCTCGGCAGGAACGAGTGATGGATGTTGATCACCCTGCCCTCGAGGCGCTTGCAGGTCTCGTCGGACAGCACCTGCATGTAGCGCGCGAGCACCACAAGGTCGATGTCGAGCTCGTCGACGAGGGTGAGCAGCCGAGCCTCGGCATCGGCCTTGGTCGCCGGTGTGACGGGCAGGTGATGGAAGGGGATCGCGTGCAGGGCGGCGAGCTCGCCGAAGTCGGGATGGTTCGACACGATCGCGGCGATGTCGATCTGCAGGGCGCCGATGCTCCACCGGTGCAGCAGGTCGTACAGGCAGTGGCCGAACCTCGAGACCATGATCAGGGTGCGGTACGGCGCATGCGCCTCCCACAGGTTCCAGGTCATCGACAGGTCGGAAGCGATCGGGGCGAAGCCCTCGCGCAGCGACTCCAGCGTCACGCCGTCGTCGTAGACCTCGAAGTGCACCCGCATGAAGAAGCGGTTCTCGAGCCGGTCGTCGAACTGCTGGCTCTCCACGATATTGCCCGACTGCTGGACCAGGAAGTGCGACACGGCGTACACGATCCCCGGCCGGTCCGGGCACACGATCGTCAGGACGTACTCCGGGTGGTGACCCTGCTCCATCAGCGCCTCCGCAATAGTCAACTGTGCGTATCGTGCTCTAGTGTTTCGGCATGAGCAACAGGTCGGTTGGCGGCAGCACGGTACAGTCGGTCGACCGGGCGGTCACCATCCTGGAGATCCTGGCACGACGGGGCGAGTCCGGGGTCACGGACATCGCCGGCGAGCTCGAGGTGCACAAGTCCACCGCCTTCCGGCTGATCTCCGCGCTGGAGAGACGTGGCCTGGTCGAGCAGACCGCCGAGCGCGGCAAGTACCGCCTCGGGGTCGGCATCCTGCGGCTCGCCGGCGCCACCAGCGCCCGGCTCGACGTCGTGCAGGAGGCGCGTCCGGTGTGCGGGCGGCTGGCCTCCGAGACCGGGGAGACCGTCAACGTGGCGGTGCTGTCGGACCGCGCCGCGCTCTACCTTCACCAGGTCGCGGGCTCGTCGGCCCTGCAGCTGCACAACTGGGTGGGCCAACGCATCCCGCTGCACGCGACGTCGAACGGCAAGGTCCTGCTCAGCGGTCTCGGGCGCGAGGAGCTGAACGCCACGTTGTCCACACTGACGGCGTACACCGAGGCGACGATCACCTCACGGGCGATGCTGCGCAAGGAGCTCGACGAGGTGCGTGCCGTCGGGCACGCGGTGGCGGTCGACGAGCTCGAGGTAGGACTCACCGCGGCGGCCGCCCCGATTCGCAACGCGCACGGGGATGTCATAGCCTCGCTGAGCGTGTCCGGCCCGACCTTCCGGCTCAATGGTGAGCGTCTGGAGGAGACGGTCCCCGCCGTACGGCAGGCGGCTGCGGAGGTTTCGCATCGTCTGGGCTGGGGAGAACACGCCACGCACGAGCTGTCGTCGCACGCGCGGTGAGTGCCGGTCCGGTCGCCGTGGGTGACCGGACGCGGAAACCGTGACCGTACTGCGACTCAGGACGCTTGACGCGTCTCGGCGACGCTCAGCATTCTGTTGCGCAGGACACAAAATGTTGCGCAACGTGCAACGCGGGCTGACAGGCGTCCGCGAGCATGCCCATGTCCTCAAGTCGCCTGTCACCGGAGGACGCTCGACGTGCCTGAGATCTTCGTGGACGGGCAGTGGTGCAGCGCTGACAGAGGTCGTCGTCGGGAGATCCGGTGTCCGGCGGACGGCTCGCTCGTCGCCGAGGTCGACGAGGCCGATGGGGCGGACGCCTCCCGCGCGATCGAGAGCGCCCGCCGTGCCTTCGACCAGGGGCCGTGGCCCACGACCCCGGCGGTCGAGCGTGGGCGGGTGCTCGACCGCGTGGCCGACCGGCTGGAGGCCGACAAGGACACCATCGCCCGAGCGGAGTCCCTCGACACCGGCAAGCGGCTGGTCGAGAGCGGGTACGACGTCGACGACGTCGTCGGGGTGTTCCGGCACTACTCGCGGGTCGCCGGCGAGGACGCCGGACGTGTGGTCGACACCGGGCTACCGGACATCCGGAGCCGGGTCGTGCACGAGCCTGTCGGCGTCTGCGGACTGATCACCCCCTGGAACTACCCGCTCCTGCAGACCGCCTGGAAGGTCGCACCCGCCCTGGCGGCCGGCAACACGTTCGTACTGAAACCGAGTGAGCTGACCCCGTCGACGGCGATCCTGCTGATCGAGCACCTGGCCGCGGCCGGCGTACCCCCCGGTGTGGCCAACCTGGTGCTGGGCGCCGGTCCGGAGGCGGGCGCGCCGCTGGCCGAGGACCCGCGCGTGGACCTGGTCTCCTTCACCGGAGGTGTGCACACCGGACGCGGCATCATGGTCGCGGCCGCCGCAACGGTGAAGAAGGTCGCCCTCGAGCTCGGTGGCAAGAACCCCAACATCGTCTTCTCCGACGCCGACCGGGAGACCGCGCTCGACTATGCGTTGACCGCGGTCTTCCTGCACTCCGGGCAGGTCTGCTCGGCCGGGGCGCGGCTGATCGTCGAGGAGTCCATCCACGACGAGTTCGTCGACGAGCTGGTCGCCCGGGCGACGAGGATCAGGATGGGTGGCCCGTTCGACGAGCAGGCCGAGACCGGTCCGCTGATCTCCGCCGCACACCGCGACAAGGTGGAGACATACGTCGCCGACGCCCTCGCTGCCGGTGCGGTCCTGCGCTGCGGCGGGCGACGCCCCGAGGACCCTTCGCTGAAAGCCGGCTTCTACTACCCGCCCACGCTTCTCGACGGCTGCGACCGCTCCATGAGCGCGGTCCGGGAGGAGTCCTTCGGGCCGGTGCTGACGGTGGAGACCTTCCAGGACGAGGACGACGCCGTCGCCACCGCCAACGACACCTACTACGGGCTCGCCGGCGCGGTGTGGACCGACAACGCAGGTCGAGCCGAGCGGGTGGCGGCCCGGTTGCGGGTCGGGACGGTGTGGGTCAACGACTACCACCCCTACGTCCCGCAGGCCGAGTGGGGCGGGTACAAGCAGTCCGGTGTCGGGCGCGAACTCGGGAACGCCGGGCTCGACGAGTACCGCGAGACCAAGCACGTCTGGCACAACGTGCGACCCGCACCGCTGCGGTGGTTCGGCAGCTGAGCGACCGCAGATCCAGAGCGCGAGAAACGAGAGAGAGGAGTGGGATGGCGGACAGGCAGGCGGACTTCGTCATCGTCGGTGGCGGCTCGGCGGGCAGCGCGCTCGCAAACCGGCTCAGCGCCGACCCTGGCAACCGTGTGCTCGTGCTCGAGGCCGGACGCCCCGACTTCATCTGGGACCCGTTCATCAACATGCCCGCCGCCCTGCCGATCCCGATCGGCAACCGGCTCTACGACTGGAGGTACGAGTCGGAGCCGGAGCCGCACATGCACGGGCGGCGGATCTTCCACGCCCGTGGGAAGGTGCTCGGTGGTTCCAGCAGCATCAACGGGATGATCTTCCAGCGCGGCAACCCGCTGGACTTCGAACGCTGGGCCGCTGACCCCGGCATGAAGGAATGGGGCTACGCGCACTGCCTGCCGTACTTCAGGCGGATGGAGACCTGCCTTGCGGGGGCAGACCGGTGGCGCGGCGGCAGCGGACCGCTGGTGCTCGAACGAGGCCCGGCGACCAACCCGCTCTTCGGTGCGTTCCTGGAGGCGGCAAAGCAGGCCGGCTACCCGCCGACCAACGACGTCAACGGGTACCGGCAGGAGGGCTTCGCCAGGTTCGACCGCAACGTGCACCGGGGTCGCCGTCTGAGTGCGGCCAGGGCCTACCTGCATCCGGTGATGCACCGGAAGAACCTCGCGGTGGAGACACTCGCCTTCAGCACCCGAGTGCTGTTCGAGGGCAGACGGGCGGTCGGTGTCGAGTACTCCCGTGCCGGGCGGGCTCCGCGAAGGGTGTACGCCGGTGAGGTCATCCTGTGCGGCGGGGCGATCAACTCCCCGCAGCTGTTGCAGCTCTCGGGTGTCGGCAACGCGGCCGAGCTGTCCGCGCTCGGCATCGATGTCGTCGCGGACCTGCCCGGCGTCGGCGAGCACCTCCAGGACCACCTCGAGGTGTACATCCAGCACGCCTCCAAGCTGCCGGTGTCGATCGCGCCCGGGCTCAGGTGGCGTAACCGCCCCCGCCTCGCCGCCGAGTGGCTGTTCATGCGCAAGGGGCTCGGCGCGACGAACCACTTCGAGGCCGGCGGGTTCGCCCGCAGCAACGACGACGTCGACTACCCCAACCTGATGTTCCACTTCCTGCCGATCGCGATCCGGTACGACGGCACCGCACCGACCGAGGGTCACGGCTACCAGGTGCACGTCGGGCCGATGTACTCCGATGCCCGCGGGTCGGTGAAGCTCACGTCGCCCGACCCCAGGCAACATCCGGCGCTGCGGTTCAACTACCTGTCCACCGACGAAGACCGGCGCGAGTGGGTGGAGGCCGTGCGGGTGGCCCGCAGCATCCTCGACCAGCCGGCCTTCGCGCCCTACAACGACGGGGAGCTCTCGCCGGGGCCGACGGTGGAGACCGACCGGCAGGTCCTGGACTGGGTGGCCTCCGACGCCGAAACCGCGCTGCACCCCTCGTGCACGGCGCGGATGGGCACCGACGACATGTCTGTGCTGGACCCGACGAGCATGCGGGTGCACGGGCTCGACGGCCTGCGGGTCGTCGACGCGTCGTCGATGCCCTACGTCACCAACGGCAACATCTACGCCCCCGTGATGATGCTGGCCGAGAAGTCGGCCGACCTGATCCTGGGCAACACCCCCCTTCCGCCGTCGGACGCGCCGTACTACCGGCACCGCGACCACAGCCCGCTGTTCCCGCCGGACAGCGGTACGACCACCGAGACTGGAGGCCGAGCATGACCGTGGCAACCGACAAGCCGGCCTCGGCCGGGCGCCCCGGCCGGGACTCCGAGGGCGCGCCGGCGCTGACCGTCCGCGACCTGTGGAAGGTCTTCGGTCCGAAGGCGGACCGGATCATCGGCTCCCCGGATGCACAGCTGACCCGCCCCGAGCTGCTGTCCAGGACCGGGTGCGTCGCCGCGGTCAAGGACGTCTCGTTCGAGGTCGCGCAGGGAGAGGTCTTCGTGGTCATGGGCCTGTCCGGCTCGGGCAAGTCGACACTGGTGCGCTGCCTCACCAGGCTGATCGAGCCGACCGCCGGCGAGGTCCTGATCGAGGGTGACGACGTCCGCAAGGCCTCCGAGACCCAGCTTCGCGACCTGCGCCGCAACCACGTCGCGATGGTGTTCCAGCATTTCGGCCTGCTGCCGCACCGGCCGGTGGTCGACAACGTGGCCTTCGGCCTCGAGATCCGCGGCGTGGGAAAGTCGCAGCGACGCGCCAAGGCCGCCGAGATCATCGAGCTTGTGGGTCTTGCCGGTAACGAGAGCTCCTATCCCGACCAGCTCTCCGGCGGCATGCAGCAGCGCGTCGGGCTGGCCCGCGCGCTCGCCGTCGACCCCAAGCTGATGCTCTTCGACGAGCCGTTCTCGGCACTCGACCCGCTGATCCGCCGCGACATGCAGAACGAGGTCATCCGCCTGCACAGGCAGGTCGGCAAGACGATGGTGTTCA
>JBOHDD010000402.1:0-2149 GCA_050699155.1 Nocardioidaceae bacterium | reverse complement strand
GTGATCGCCTCGACGTCCTGGGTCGTCATCCGCTCACGCACGACCCGCTCCATCCGGGCCAGGCCGGTGCGGAGCTGGTTCTGGATCAGCTCGCCGACCGTGCGCAGCAGCCGGTTGCCGAAGTGGTCGATGTCGACGTACACGACCACCAGCTCACCGCGAGGCGAGAAGAGCTCGTTGCGACCCTCGTGCAGCGCGTCCAGGAATCGGATCGTGGAGATGATGTCGTCGATCGTCAGTGTCTGCTGGTCGAACGCCTGGTCGAGACCCAGCTTCTTGTTGATCTTGTAGCGACCGACCTTGGCCAGGTCGTAGCGCTTGCTGTTGAAGTAGTAGTTGTCCAGCAGCGTCTGCGCCGCCTCACGGGTGGGCGGCTCGCCCGGACGCAGCTTGCGGTAGATGTCGAGCAGCGCGTCATCCTGGCCGGAGGTGTGGTCCTTCTCCAGCGTCAGGCGCACCGACTCGTAGTCGCCGAACTCCTCGAGGATCTGGGCGTCGGACCAGCCGAGGGCCTTCAGCAGCACGGTGACGTTCTGCTTGCGCTTCCGGTCGAGACGGACACCCACGGTGTCGCGCTTGTCGACCTCGAACTCCAGCCAGGCGCCACGCGAGGGGATCATCTTGGCGGTGAAGATGTCCTTGTCGCTGGTCTTGTCGGTGGAGCGCTCGAAGTAGACGCCCGGTGAGCGGACCAGCTGGGACACCACGACACGCTCGGTGCCGTTGATCACGAACGTGCCCTTGTCGGTCATCAGCGGGAAGTCACCCATGAAGACCGTCTGGCTCTTGATCTCGCCGGTCTCGTTGTTCATGAACTCGGCGGTCACGAAGAGTGGGGCGGCGTAGGTGACGTCGCGTTCCTTGCACTCCTCGACGGTGTTCTTCGGGGGCTCGAAGCGGTGGTCGCGGAACGACAGCGACATCGTCCCGGAGAAGTCCTCGATCGGGGAGATCTCCTCGAAGATCTCCTCCAGCCCGGACTTGGTGGAGACGTCGGTGCGTCCACCGGCCTGAGCGGCTTCGACCCGCTCCTGCCAGGCCTGCGAGCCGATCAGCCAGTCGAAACTGTCGACCTGGAGCGCAAGGAGATCGGGAACCTCGAGTGGCTCATCGATCTTGGCGAAGGAAACACGACGCTGGTTTGTGGTGGTGCTGTTGGTCTTACTGGCGTTGCGCGAGGCGGCCAAGAGGGGTCCTTCCGAGGGCTCACGGACTCATCCCAATGCATACCAAGGTCGTCCACAGGGCCTGGAGACGACGGGATGGCAGCGCAAAAGAGCAGTCTAGCCCAAAGGCCAACCGCTGTCCAACCGGGCCCTCTCGGATGCGGTTCACGCACCCACCGGTGCGGCCCGATCGCCCTCTGGGCCGGCGACAGACGCCGCAACGAACTGTTCGGAAGCATGACCCGTGAGGTGGGCACGCGTCAAGCACTTCGGCGGTTCTGCGCCCAGTCTTGCGGTGTTTTCGCAGGTCAGAACGCCTGGACCTCGTCGACGACCCACCGGCCATCCTGCCGGATCATCGTCAGCACGACCCTGTTCAGCGCCTCCTGCGGCTGCGCGTCCGCCGCGGAGGTGGTGGTCTGGTTCACGAACAGGAGTACGTCGGACCGCTCGCCGCTGGCCTCGACCACCCCGGAGGCGAGGACGTTCGCCTCCACCACGGCGCCGATCTCCTTGGCCGGCGCCTGGACGACCTCACGGATCGAGGCGACGTAGTCGGGGCGGTAGCCGTCGGAGAGGTACCGCCGTGCCTGTGCGACGTCCTTGTCCAAGGTGTCGTACCGGTAGCTGAGCACCGCCTCGGCCGCCTGCTCGGCGACTGCGGGTGCCTGGATCAGCGCGCTGTGTAGGGCCCGCGCCGACTGCTCCTCGGCCTGCCGCTGGCTCAGCTCGCGCCAGACCACGAAACCGTCCAGGGCAAGCGCGACCACCAGCAGCCCGGCCAGCAGGGCCAGCACCCAGGTCGGCGGCCCCGCCTCGGCGTCGTCCTCACGGATCGACCGGGACCGCTCCGGCGAGGACTCATCGGTGGGCGCCGCCCGTTCAGCCGGCTCCGCGGCCGGCGCGTCGGCCGGTGCACCCGCGGGGACCTCGGCGGCCGGCTCGGTGGACCGGTCGGCGGGCACGCCCGTGGGGCTCTCGGA
>JBOHDD010000401.1:0-2301 GCA_050699155.1 Nocardioidaceae bacterium | reverse complement strand
AGGTCTTGCGGCAGTCGTCGGTGTTCCAGGCGCCGCCACTGAGGGCACCCTTGGCGAGCAGTGCGCGGATCGCGGCTGCGCTCTCCTCGTCGTGCATCGGCGGGCCGGGGACGGCCAGGTTGAGCTGAAACGCCGGTCCGGCTGGTGGGCCGACGGTGAGCAGCCCGGGATCGGCGGAGGACCGTTGCGATGCGCGCCTCCTGCTGGAACCGTGAACGGGGACACACCGACGAGCTCGCGACCGCGCGCTGAAGGAACCGAGACTGCTGAAACCCGACGAGGTGGCAGACCTCGGTGACGGTGAGGCATGCCGGGCGGAACGGCCCACTTGCCAGCGCCTCGCCCCCGTGCCATAGGTGCACCCTACGCTCGGGCCTTTCGGCATGCTTCGAACGCGACACAACAGCGGGCAGGCTAGTACCGCAGGTTCACCAGGTAGTCGTAGCTGTTCTGGGCTGTCACCATCTCGTCCGACGGGTTGTCATGCTCGACAAGCCATTGCTTGACCCCAGCGGGGCGTGCCAGGTCGAACATGCTCAGGAAGTCCAGCACCCCGGAACCGACGTCTGCGAAGTCCCCGGAGGGGCTCATGTCCTTCACGTGCAGGGAGGGGAACCGGCCCGGATGGTGCGCGAAGTAGTCGGCCGGATCGTAGCCCCCGTCGACGCACCAGTACAGGTCGAGGAGGAACCCGACGAGCTCAGGATCGGTCTCGGCGAGAAGGATGTCGTAGAGGATCTCCCCGTCGACGGTGTCGAAGTCGTGGCCGTGGTTGTGGAACAGCAGCGTCAGCCCAGCCTGCCGCGCGAGCGCGCCCGCCGAGTTGAACTCGTCGGCGACCTGCCGGTACCCGTCCGGTGAGTGCAACGCACCCGGCAGGGAGGGGATGACGACCCACTGTGCCCCGAGCCCGCGAACATCCTCGAGGGCGCCATCCCAGTCGTTGTGCAGCCGGTCGTAACCCACGTGCTCGAGGACGATCTCGAGGCCGACGTCGTCGGCGATCGACCGCAGCTCGCGCGCCGAGTGGCCGTGCCGCCCGCTGACACCGACGGTGGTGTAACCGATGTCCGACAGCGCCTGGTAGGTGCCTGGGGTGTCGACCCCAAGGGATCGCCGCATGGTGTACAGGTGCATGCCGATACCAGAGCGCGGGATGTGCCGCTGCGTCTCCTCTGCCGCATCATCTGCGCCGAGCGTGTGGGGACGTATCTGGCCAGGGCCGGTGTCTGACAGTCTCATCGTCTCTCAGTCGTCGCTGTCGGGTGTCTCCGAGTCGCCCTCGATGACGACGACCCGGTAGCGCTCGTCGAGCCGGACGTCCACCGTATCCCCATCGCGCCGGGTGACCTCGACCTCCCAGGTCGCGCCGTTCTCGCCATCCCGCTCGACGGAGTTCGCCGTACCACCACCCGTCGCCTCGAGCGCCGCTCTGGTCGCGGCCTCGGCCTGCGGCCCGGTGGCAGTCGAGTCCTCGTCGTCACCACCGGCGACGGCAATGCCGCCACCGGTGAGCCCTGCGGCGATCGCCACTGCCGCCGCTGCGGTCAACGTTCGCTTTCGCATCACTTCTGACTCCCTTCGGAGGGGCGGGCACACCCACATCATGCGTGATCGTCGCTGAAACCACGCTGAACCCCAGGGCAGTCCACGGAGGTGGCGGGTTCAGCATGCCTTCAGCCCAGATGTGGCACCGTGGACGTATGCGCATCCTCGTCGTCGAGGACGACAAGCGGATGGCCCGGGCAGTGCAGCGAGGGCTCAAAGCAGAGGGGGTACGCCGTTGACCTCGCCTACGACGGCCCCGACGGCCTGTGGCTCGCAGCCGAGAATCCCTACGATGCGATGGTCTTGGACATCATGCTGCCGGGTGCCAGTGGGTACGACGTCTGCCACACCCTGCGCGATGGCGGCACCTGGATGCCGATCCTGATACTGACCGCCAAGGATGCCGAGGAGGACGAGGCGCGGGCGTGCCCACACACGGGTGCTGGTCGACGCGTCACACGTCTCTGCGGCTCCAGTCCGCGGCAGCGCGGAAGACCTGCGCCGGATGGTACGCAACCTCCTGGACAACGCCGTCCGGCATGCGGCCGGATCGGTTCACGTGCATCTGGCGGAGGCCAAGGATCGGATCGTGCTGGTGGTGGAGGACGACGGTCCTGGAGTGCCGGCCCCCGAGCGCGAGAGGGTCTTCGCGCGGTTCGTCCGGCTCGAGACCGCACGCTCGCATCTGACCGGTGGCACCGGACTCGGGCTGGCGATCGTCCGCTCGGTCGCGCAGCGACACCAGGGCACAGT
>JBOHDD010000400.1:0-1777 GCA_050699155.1 Nocardioidaceae bacterium | reverse complement strand
TGGTCTTCCAGAGCTACTACAAGATGCCGCGGCCGCAGTCGAACACGGAGAACTGCGTCGCCCACAACGGCTCCCTCGTCCCGGTCCAGGGCCGCGACATCATGGTCCAGGCCTGGTACCAGGGCGGCGTCTCGGTCTTCGACTTCACCGACTCGGCGAACCCGACCGAGATCGCCTGGTTCGACCGTGGGCCGTACTCCGACGATCGGCTGGTGATCGGTGGTTCGTGGTCCGCGGACTACTACAACGGCTACGTCTACTCCAACGACATCCAGCGGGGCTTCGACGTACTCGACCTGACCGACCCGGCCATCGACGGGGCCGAGTCGCACAGGTACGACGTGCTCAACCCGCAGAGCCAGCCGAACTACAACGGCTGAGGCGCTCCGCAGCACACCCGCACGCGAGCCACTGGCGGGAGCAGCGGCGGCTTTGCGAGCCTGTCTCCCATGCGTACCCAGGTGGCGATCGTCGGTGCGGGCCCGGCCGGCCTGCTGCTCTCCCACCTGCTGCACCGGCGGGGCATCGAGTCGGTGGTGCTGGAGATCCGCAGCCGGGACTACGTCCAGAACCGCGTGCGCGCCGGTGTGCTCGAGCAGGGGACGGTCGACCTGCTCACCGAGACGGGGCTGGGTGCCCGGCTACGACGCGACGGCATCCCGCACGAGGGGATCGAGCTGCGGTTCGGCGGCAGGGACCACCGGATCGCGCTGACGGAGCTGACCGGGCGCTCGATCTGGATCTACGGCCAGCAGAAGGTGGTCGAGGACCTGATCGAGGCGCGAAGCGCTGACCAGGGCGAGGTCCTCTTCGAGGTCGACGACGTCGCCGTCGAGGGCCTCGACTCCCCGTCGCCGTTGGTGCGGTTCCGGCACCACGGTGAGGACGTCGTCGTACACGCCGACTTCGTCGCCGGCTGCGACGGGTTCCACGGCATCTGCCGGCCGGCGCTGCCGGAGGGCGTGCTGACCACCTACGAACGCGAGTACCCCTTCGGCTGGCTGGGCATCCTGGCCGAGGTGGCGCCGAGCTCCGAGGAGCTGGTCTACACCAACCACGACCGCGGTTTCGCCCTGCTCAGCATGCGGGGGCCGACGATCAGCAGGATGTACCTGCAGGTCGACCCCCACGACGACATCGCCGGCTGGTCCGACGACCGCATCTGGGACGAGCTGCACCGCCGCGTCGACACCCCCGACGGCTGGACACTCCAGGAAGGGCCCATCTTCGAGAAGGGCATCACGCCCATGCGCAGCTTCGTCGCCGAGCCGATGCAGCACGGGCGGCTGTTCCTGGCCGGCGACGCCGCACACATCGTCCCGCCGACCGGCGCCAAGGGGCTCAACCTCGCCGTCGCCGACGTGAACGTGCTGTCCGAGGCTCTGTCCACGTGGTACGCCGACGGAGACGACGGGGCGCTCGAGGGCTACACCACCACCTGCCTGCGAAGGGTCTGGCGCGCCCAGCACTTCTCCTGGTGGATGACGAGCATGATGCATCGCTTCGGCGACCGCGACCCCTACGAGAACCGCCTGCAGCGCTCACAGCTCGAGTACGTCACCAGCTCCACGGCTGCTGCCACCAGCCTGGCCGAGAACTACGTCGGCCTGCCCCTGCCCTGAAACGTCGCGGGGGTCCCCTGCACCGTTAGGGGCTCTTCGCAGTTGAGGGTGTAGCGCACGTCGCTGGGCGGTCAGCGCGTCGGTGACCGGATAGGGGTCGAGGTCTTCCGAAGATGGAAGTTCTCACACTGCCCATCTGGAAGACCTCGACGTGC
>JBOHDD010000399.1:0-8380 GCA_050699155.1 Nocardioidaceae bacterium | reverse complement strand
CTACAAAGGTGAGCCAAGGGCGTCAACGAGGCGTAAACGGGCAAATGGCCGCAACCGGGGACTACTCGGACGTCCCGGGGTTGTTTACGTCGCGCGGATCCGGCCGGGCCGGCTGCTCACCGCCCCGCTGGTCGAGGTAGGACCGCTTCGGCACCATCACCTTGCGCTTGAACACGCAGACCAGCGTGCCGTCCTGCTTGTAGCCCTTGGTCTCCACATGGACGACGCCGCGGTCGTCCTTCGACTTGCTCTCCCACTTGTCCAGGACCGTCGTCTCGCCGTAGATGGTGTCCTCGTGGAAGGTGGGGGCAACATGTCGCAGCGACTCGATCTCGAGGTTCGCGATGGCCTTGCCGGAGACGTCGGGGACGCTCATCCCGAGGAGCAGGGAGTAGATGTAGTTACCGACGACGACGTTCTGGCCGAACTGGGTCGTCTTCTCGGCGTAGTTCGCGTCCATGTGCAGCGGGTGGTGGTTCATGGTGAGCAGGCAGAACAGGTGGTCGTCGTACGCCGTCACCGTCTTGCCCGGCCAGTGCTTGTACGTCGCGCCGACCTCGAACTCCTCATAGCTCCGACCGAACTGCATCACAGGCTCCTCGCGTTGGCAGACACTGCCGACCATCGTGCCGAAGGCAGGCGCGGGGTGGCAGCCCGGGTGCCAGTGGGGTTGCTCACTCCCAGGTGGTCGGTACGCCGTGTGGGGCGGCGGTGCCGAGGATGCGCTCTGCGCCATCCGGCCAGGTGCGGAGTACGACGAGGAACTCGTGCTCGGACCGTGATGTCCGCCGCGTGGGCTCGAGCCGTAGATGCCCGAACCCGCAGGTGTCCGTGGCCTTGGCGCCGACCTCGGCGATCCGGCCGGCGACGTGCTGCTGCTCCTCACCGGTGAGGTACTGCCACATGAACGAGTGCCAGAGCACGGTGGTGGTGCCTTCGGTGAGCTCGATGCCGTCGACGAAGTCCCGTGCGCCCTCCCGCCGTACCTCCGTCGACACCTCATCGGCGACGCGCAGCGCACACCGCAGCCGCTGCAGACGCTCTGACTGGTCGGGCCACACGTAGCTCGTCAACGTCAGCCGACCGTCGACCGTCAACGCGTCCAGCGGCGCGATGTCGGCACCGACCCGGTCAACCACGCGGACCTCGGCTTCCGGCACCGCGCGACCGCGCCACGCGTCGATGAACCGCACCGGGCTGTCGGCTCGTCCGTAGACGGTGCCACGGTCGTCGCGATAGCAGAACTGGTCCGCGAGCAGGTTGAGCCCGCCGCTCGCACCCATCTCGTGCAACCGGACCGGCAGACCCTGCTCGGCGACGATGTGCAGCAGCCCACCCATCAGCGTCGCCGACCGCCCGACCTCGTTGGTCTGCGGTACCTGGTCGAGTCGCGACCGCACGGCGTCGGCGTGCAACCGCAGCGTCTGCTGGAACGCATGCCATCCGGCGTCGGGCTCCCACCGGCCTCCGGTGGTGGGGTAGAACGGCACCAGACTCGATGCGGTGCCGTCTAACACCAGCCGGTGCACGCTGCCGAGGAGTCGCAGTGCCAGGGCGGACGGCAGGGAGTCGTCCTCGTGTCCCTTCAGAAACACCGCACACTCGCCGCCCGACTCCACATCGGCGGCCACGCGTTCGAGCAGGTCGGCGTACATCGGGGAGCCCTGCTCGGCACATGCCCGCGCCTGCGTGGTCATGGCGGTGACGATGTCCATGCGCTCAGCCCAGCACAAACATGGTCCGACGAGGGTGGCCGGTGTGCGACCACCCTCGTCGGGAGACCAGTGTCAGCGCCGTCGGATGATCCGGTAGCGGTGCCGCGCCACCGGGCTCACGTTGCCGGCCTGGTCGATCGCGATCATCTTCAGGGTGCGGCTCCTCCTGATCCTGATCTGCTCGCCGCGGTAGACCTTTCCGGTGTTGCGCCTCGGCGCCGTGGTGGCACCGGGCCTGCCCAGCCGGTACCGGATGGTGTTCCCCGGGCCGGTTCTCAAGGTCACCACCTGCGTGCCGCGGTAGCGGCCGCTTCGCAACGAGACCCCAGGGCGACGCGGGTCGACGGTGTCCTTGAGCAGCGTCCTGCTGGCACCGGCGGGCGCCCCGTCGACAAGGGCGGTGACCCGGATCAGGCCGTTCAGCCTGCGGATCTGTGCCGCTGTGAACACCGCGCTCCAGGTCTGCAGGTCGGTCGCACCCCGCAGCGTCGCCGGAGCGGTCTCCGTCGTACCGTTCGCGTCGCGCATCCGAGCCACGACCTCGGTGGCACTGTTGCTGAAGCCCTGCACGCTCACCGTCCGGTTGGCCGGCGTGCTCCCGTTGATCACCTGCGGGGTCAGCACGGTCACCGCGTGCTGCGCGTTCGGCGCGCTCTCACAACCCGGAGCCGGGCCAGGCGTGTCTTCGAGACCGTCGTGGAGCATCGACTCACGCGGCAGCGGGTCGGTGTGGCCGAAGCCGATCGCGTGACCGTCGCCGAGCAGCAGGTCCCGGATCTGTTGCTGGTTGAGCGCCTCGCGGTTGCGCGACGGCGAGAAGGGCGCCGTGTAGCGCATCTGGTACTCACCGGGCCCGCCACCGGGGGCCGCCTCGAGTTCGATGTCGGTCGCCTCGAAACGGAGGTCGCTCCCGGCACGGAACTCCGCGGAGTCCAGCCGCGCGATCGGGACAGCGTCGCCGTTGGCCAGCCTCGCGGTGAACGGGACGGTGATGTCCCCGCCACCCAGCAGACCGTCCTCCGTCGGCTGGCCGGTGAAGCCGATGTTGTCGACCGTGACCTGGTCGGTGCCGCGCGCGTCGGTCACGCGGATCACGTCGCCGGGTCGGATGTCCGGCGTGTGGCCCTCCCAGCAGTCCCCGGGCCGAGCAGCACCCTCAGGGCCGTGGTTGACCTCCAGCCCCGGCAGGCCCTCGGCGTCGATCGCCGGACCTCGTGCGGAGCCGATCAGCACCCCGCGGCGGAACACTCTGACGCTGACGGGCCGGCCGACCGGCCCGTAACCGAAGACGGCCACGAAGTCGATGTTGTGGAACACGGTGATGTTGCTGCCGGGGCGCACCCCGTTGCCGCTCTGCGTCGCGGACGCGGGTACGGCGCCCACCGCCCCTGCGGCCAGCGCCGCGGAGGCGAGGATCGCCCACCGCTTCCGCCGACTTGAAACAGTTGATCCGTTCATGATGCGCTGCCTCCCCAGGCTCCCCATGACAAGCTCGACCGAGCTCATCTCGATGGTTGTCTCCGACCGTGACACCGCCGTCAAAGCAGATCCCGCGCTGCCCGCGCACGACGAGGGCGGTCCCGTGGGACCGCCCTCGCCGTACTCCTTTGCTCCAGTCAGCCGGTCACCGAACGATCCGGTAGCGCAGGCGCTTGACTGTGCTGACGTTGCCGGCCTGGTCGATGGCCACCGCCTTCAGCACCTGGGTCGAGGAGATGCGGATCCGGCCGTTGTAGACGGTGCCGCGTCCGGCCGTCGGTCGGGCCTGGCGGCCGCCGCCCAGCGTGTACCGGATCTGCGCCACCTGGCGACCGCCGCGCAGAGCCACCCGCTTGGTACGGCGATACGTGCCGGCACGCAGCGACGCCCTCGGCTCGTTCGGACGGACCAGGTCCTTCCGCAGCGTCATGGTGTTCCCGGAGATGGTCCCGCCGTCGATCGTGTACCGGCCGGCGACCCTGACCATCCCGTTCAGCGACCGCAGCTGTGCCCGCGTGAAGCTCGCGGTCCACCGGTTGCCGTTGAGCGTCGCGTTCCGGGTCACCACAGGGCCTGTCCCATCCCGCAGGCGCAGGCTGACGGCGGTGGCACCGGTGGCGATCCCATTGACGGTCAGCCCACGGTCCAGGTTCCGCCGGTTGAGGTCGTTCGGGGCCACATTGTTCACACCCCAGCTCGCTGAGGGAGCGTCCTCACAACCCGGGGCCGGGCCGGGGGTGTCACCGAGACCCTCGGCGAGCTGCGCATCGGCCGGTGGGGGCTCGATGTGGCCGAAGCCGATCGCCCACCCGTCGACGTTGAGCAGGGTACGCCGGATCGCCGCCGGCGAGCGGTTCTCGCGGTTGCGCTCGAACTGGCGGTTGGGGTTGATCCGCAACCGGAACCCACCCACGACTCCGGCCCGTCGGGTAACCCGGATCTCGTTGGCGAAGACGCGGAAGGCGCTGCCGTCGCGGAACTCGGCCGAGTCCAGCCGGGCGGGAGCGATCGGCCGGCCGTTGAAGGTCCTGGCCACACCGTCCACCAGGACGTCCCGGTTACGGGCCAGGCGCGGCTGGCTGGTGAACCGGATGTCGTCGACCGTGATCTCGTCGACGGTGGTGCCGTTGGTGGCCTGGATGACGTCGCCCGGCTGGATGTCAGGCGTGTTGCCTACCCAGCAGTCACCCGGGAGCGGGGCTCCCTCGGGGCCGTGGTTGACCTCGAGGCCTGAGCTGCCGCTGGCCTCCGGGTCGGCGGCCGCGCCGGTCGCGGTGCCGATCTGCACGCCGTCGCGCAGGACGTTCACGGTGACGGACTCGCCGTCAGCCCAGCCGAAGGTGGTGACGAAGTCGATGTTGTGGAACACGGTGATGCTGTGACCCGCGGCCACCCCGCCGCCGGTTTCTGATGCAGAGGCGGGTATGGCGCTGATCGCTGCGGCGGCCAACCCGGCCGACGCCACCAACGCCAACCCTCGCCTGCCGCGTAGCTTGCGGCCGGTCGGGTCCTTCCCGTCCCAGCGCTTCTGTCCTGATGACTCGTTCATGGTTTAGGCCTCCCAGACTCCCCATGGCTGTGCCGGCCCGAGTGCCGGGCTTGGTTCGGATGGTCGTCCCCAGACGTGACACACCCGTCAAACCGGTACGGGGGCGGTACGACGTACCGCCCCCGCACCCTCGTCTCGGCCTATCGGATGCGGTAACGCTCCCGCGTCACCTCGCTGACGTTGCCGGCCCTGTCGACCGTGATCGCCTTCAGCACCTGGCTGGAGGTGATCCTGATCTGGCGGCCCCGGTAGACGAGGCCGGTGTTGCGCCTCGGAGCACGCTGTCTGCCGTTGCCCAGCGTGTACCGGATCTGCTTGGCTCCCGCACGCGCGTTGAGGCTGACCGCCTGGCGGCGGCGGTATCGGCCACCGTCCGGTGACGCCTTGGGTCGCGCCGGTCTGACGAGGTCCTTGAGCACCGACATCGTCGCTCCCGACAGCGCCCGGCCACCGGAGGTGTAGGTTCCGACCGCCCTGATGTTGCCGTTCAGGCGTCTCATCGCCCTGGGCGCGAAGGTCGCGCGCCATGTCTGGTTGCCCGATGCCCCCCTGACCGTCGCGTTCCTCCGCACCACCGTGCCGTCACGGTCGCGCAGCCGAACGGTGACCTCGGTGGCGTCGATCGTCATGCCCGTCACGACGACGTCACGCGATCGGTTGCTCCGGTTGATGACGCCAGGGGTCACGTTCGTCACCGCGTGCCGCCGGACCGGGGCGTCGAGGGAGCAGCCTGGACCCGGGACCGGAGAGCCCTCGGTGCCCATCGTCACCTCTTTGGGATCGCCGGCACCGCTCGTCGCCGCCACGTGAGCGACGTGGAACTCGCCCAGGTTGTCGGCAGCCTGCTGCTGCTGTGCGTTCATGCCGGTGAACCTCGCGGTGAAGGCCCCGCCCGTCGCATTGTCGTACGAGACCGTCCCTCTCACCCCGTCGACGACGTCAGGTGCCAGGGGCCGGAAGCGGATCGGGTCGTTCGTGCGTGCCTCGACCTGCAGCTGCCCCACCGGGACGCGCGGGTTGACGGTGCCGGTGATCGTGAAAGTGTCACCCACGCGCGCCGGACCATCGACGACCGCGATGTCGGTCACCGGGACGGTGTCCACGCCTGCGGCGGTGGTCACGCGGACGACATCACCGGGCAGGATCTCCGGGGTGAAGTTGTCCCAGCAGAAGTCGTGGTTGATGATGAACGCGCCGCCCGGGTCGGCCGGACCCTCGACCGAGCCGACGACGACGCCGTTGCGCCGCACCTGGACAAGGACGTTCTCGTTGGGGTCGAGCCCCTCCACCTCGACGATGCTGTCGTTCTTGAGGACGAACACCGTGTGCGGGTCGCTCACGGCGGCGTCTGCCGGGATGACGAGGCCGGCGGTGGCGACGGCGCACGAGAGGGCCCCGAGCGCCGACACCTTGAAGAGTCGCCCTCGTGGGGCGTGAGTCAGAGTTGTGCGTGCGCCAGGCCGTCCAGCGCGCCGTTGGTCGTTGAGTACCACGGCTCCTCCCTTCGTGGGGCGTCGCCGAGCCCGAGATGCCCCCCAGGCGTCAGGACGTTCCAAGGTCAGGGTCGGCCGGTCGCGTCAACGCGGTGTGAAACGGAGCGAGTACGACGCGACGGCGCAACGGCGTCGAAACCCGCACAACTCACCTTCCGTTGCCCTGGGAAAGGTGAGTTGTGCGGGTTTGGGTGAGGGTCGGCCCCTCGCGGACGAGCGGGACTAGCGCACGACCCGGAACGCGTTCCGTTCAACGGTGCGGTTGCCTGCTCGGTCGGTGACGGTCAGCTCCATCCGGTACCTGCCCGCGCGGACGTCTCGGCCCACCTCGTTCTTGCCGTTCCAGTTGTACTCGACCAGACGGGCGCCGCCGATGTTGCGGTTGCGGAAGGTCTGCACCGTCCGCGTCGGCAGCCTGCGCTGGACCTTCATGGTCAGCCGTGCGGCCTCACCGACCCGATACACGGCGTGCAACCGCTCGCTGCCTCGCAGGTGCAGCGGGTTGGGCCGCACCGAGCGGGCGACGACCGCCGGACGCACGGTGTCGATGGTCACCCGTCGGGCAGTCGAGGTGAAGGCGGCGCTGGCGCCCTGTGCCCGAGCGACGACCGAGTAGGGCCTGGTCCTCGGTGCCAGTGCGACGCCGGTGAACGAGTACACCCCCGCGCCGTTCGCCGTACCACTCGCGACGGAGGCACCGTCGACCAGCAGCTGCACGTCGGCGTTCGCACCCGCCTCGCCCGTCAGGCCACTGAAGGTCAGGTTGGTCGACCTGTTGGTGAGGTGGTCGCCGGCCCTGCCGCTGTCCTGCGCATTGGCCAGCTTCGGTGCCGTCGGACCCTGCTGCAGCGGTGGGCAGCCGGCGAGCTCCTCACCGGGGCCGAACTCCGCCACCGTCAGCTCGGGCGGGAAGTCAGCCTCCGCCGCGGCACCGGAGGACCACTCCAGGAACGTCTCGCTGCCGGCCTCGGCCTCGGCGACGTCCGCAGCCGTCGCAGTCATCACATGGGTCCACGTGCCGTCGGCGTTGACACTGGGGCCGATGTCCTCCCGTTTGTCGCTTCGGGCGGTGCCTGCCCAGTTCGTGTCCTTGTTGATGCGAAGCTCCAGGACGTCGGTACCTGGTACGACCCTCGACGGACCGTTGCGCGTCACGCTGCCGGTCACCGTGATGGTGGTTCCCTGGTAGACGATGTCGTCGATGAACACCCCGCGTACGACGCTGGTGTCCACGTTGGCTGTGCCCACCACGGTCGTCCGCATGGTGTCGCCGGGCGTGATGTCGGGCGAGCTGGGCGGGTCGAAGCAGTCGTTCGCCTCGGCCCCGACGTGGTTCATCTCGATGGCGCCGGTGGCATCGCTCGTCTTGACCGCCGAACCGATCACGAAGCCCTGGCGCAGGACCTCGACCCGGACGTCGGCGTTGGGCGGGTAGCCCGTCAGCGACACCAGGTTGGAACCAGTGAAGACCTCGATGCTCTGGCCGCCCGTGACGGCCGCTTCGGCGGAGACGGCAGACAGCGACAGCGCCGTCACGGACGCCACCGCCGCGGCTGTCACTCCCCGCCTGGACATGATGCGCCCTCGCGGGACGCGGGTCGTAGTGCTGTCTGCGCCGGACTGTCCGGCGCTCCGGTGGCTGTTGGATACCACGGCTCCTCCTTCTCGACGGGGGGCGCCCCTGGTAGTCCAGATGGCCAATGACATGTCCGCTCCCCACCGTCAGAGTCGGGCCGGCGTGTCACGAGGCCGTGAAACCGGCAATAACCAGGTGTGACCAGATGTCCCGGGCGAGAAGGACTATCCGACACCCGGCATCAGGAGAACGTCAGACCTCGTTGGGTAGGCAAACCATTCGCCGGCTCAGCCGTCGGCTCCCGAGAAGGACCCCGACGGCGTCGGCTGGCTGGTCTGCAGAAGATGGAGCTCCTGCTGCTCTGCGCCCGTGGTGGCTACAACTTCGCCATCTTCTACGAGTGCGTGCGACGGCTTGGCGTTCTGGTCGCCAGTCCGCTGTGGTCAGCCGCGCAGCGCGAGCCGGGCGAGCAGGTCGCGGGCGTCCGCGGCGTGCTGGTGCTGGCAGAGGATCTCGTACGACGTGGGTACGACGGAGGTCGTCGACGAGTAGTCGTGACGTCCTCCGG
>JBOHDD010000398.1:0-13287 GCA_050699155.1 Nocardioidaceae bacterium | reverse complement strand
GTGATCGCGCGGACGACGGGGCGGCACCCGCAGGTGGCCGGCAAGCCACAGCCTCCGCTGTTCGAGGAGACGCTGCTGCGGGTCGGGGGAGAGCGCCCCCTGGTGGTCGGCGACCGGCTGGACACCGACATCGAGGGCGCCGTCAGATGGGGTGCCGACTCACTGCTGGTGATGACCGGAGTCACCGACGTGCCCACCCTGGCGGCGGCCGCACAGGGCCGGCGGCCGACGTACGTGTCGTGCGACCTCGCGGGGCTGTTCGTGCCGCACCCGCTGCCGTCGGTGGAGCGTAGTGCGGCCCGTTGCGGCGGCTGGACCGCCCGCGGCACCCAGGTCGGCGGGGCGACACGTGCCGAGCTTGCCGGATCAGGCCCGGCGGAGGACGCGCTGCGCGCGCTGGTCAGCCTCTGCTGGGCGCACCGGGACGCCCACGACGAGCCGATCTCGGCGTCGGCGGTGGACACGGCCTGGCGGAGGGCCGTCGGGTCGGTGTAGCCCGCTACGGTTGTGGTGCCCACCGCAGCCGACAGGAGAAGTCTGATGACCCACCCGCAGGACGACACCGCCGAGACGTTCGGGGACGCCCGGGTCGATGCCGCCGTGGCGCGGCTCACCGCGCTCGAGGGCCGCCCGGTGGACGAGCACGTGGAGATCTTCGACGACATCCACGTCCGCTTCCGCGACGCGCTCGAGGATGCAGCGGTGGAGCGCCCGGTGGAGCGTTCGGCGGACCAGGCGGACTGAGGCGCAGGGCTGCCCATGGTGGCCGAGGGCGCAAGGGTCGACGCCGAGATGGTGCGCCGTGGCCTGGCCAGGTCACGTGAGCATGCCGTCGCCCTCGTGGCGTCCGGCCGGGTGCGGGCCGACGGCCGCCGGGTCGGCAAGGCCGCCCACCGGGTCGGCGCTGCCAGTGCACTCGTCGTCGATGCCGACCCCGACGACCCGGGGTACGCCTCCCGCGGCGCCTACAAGCTCGCCGGTGCCCTCGACCGGTTCGCTCCGCGCGGTCTCGCCGTTCGGGGCCGGCGGTGCCTCGACCTCGGTGCGTCGACCGGCGGCTTCACGGACGTCCTGCTGCGCGCCGGGGCGCGCACGGTGGTGTGTGTGGACGTGGGGCACGGACAGCTGGTGCGGTCCCTGCGCGACGACGCCCGCACGATGGTGCTGGAGGACCGCAACGTGCGCAGTCTGAGCCGGCAGGACATCGGTGGCACCGCCGACCTGACGGTCGCCGACCTGTCCTTCATCTCGCTGGTGCTCGTGCTGCCTGTGATCGGCGCGGTCACCGCCTCCGACGGCGACCTGGTGCTGCTGGTGAAACCGCAGTTCGAGGTCGGCCGCGAGCGGCTCGGGGGCGGAGGCCGAGGTGTGGTCCGCAGTACCGCACTGCGCCGTGAGGCCGTGCGGTCGGTCGCCGGCGCGGCGCGCGACCTCGGCTGGGGCGTCCACGGTGCGTGCCCGAGTGCCCTGCCGGGTCCCTCGGGCAACCTCGAGTACTTCCTCTGGCTGCGCAGAGGCCGCGACGCACTGCCTCCGGACGCGGTCGACCGGTCCGTCGAGGGCGACTGCGGCGGTGAGAAGGTGGCCAGGTGACGACCGACGACTTCGCGGACCATCCGACGATGCCCCCGACCCGCACCGTCCTCGTCGTGGCGCACACCGGCCGACCAAACGCGCTGGAGGTCGCCCGGCAGGCGGTGGCGCGACTCACGGCTGCCGGCATCACCGTCAGGCTGCTCGCCGACGAGGCACCCGAGATCGGGACCGACAACAGTCACGTGGTGCCCGCCGGCTTCGACTCCGCGCACGGATGTGAGGTGGTCGTCGTGATCGGCGGCGACGGGACCATCCTGCGCGGTGCCGAGCTCACCCGCGACTCGGGTACGCCGCTGCTCGGGGTCAACCTCGGGCACGTCGGGTTTCTCGCCGAGGCCGAGCGCGACGACCTCGACGTGATGGTCGACAACGTGGTGCATCGGGCCTACCACGTCGAGGAGCGGCTGACCCTCGACGTCGTCGTACGCCGCGACGGCGAGGTCGTCGCGCACGAGTGGGCGCTGAATGAGGCCAGCGTCGAGAAGGCCGCCCGGCAGCGGATGCTCGAGCTGGTGGTGGAGGTCGACGGCAGGCCGCTGTCCCGGTTCGGCTGCGACGGGGTCGTCTGCGCCACCCCCACGGGGTCGACGGCCTACGCGTTCAGTGCCGGTGGGCCGGTGGTCTGGCCCGAGGTGACTGCCCTGCTGATGGTGCCGATCAGTGCGCACGCGTTGTTCGCCCGGCCGATGGTCGTCTCACCAGACTCCCACCTGGCGGTCGAGGTGCTCGCCGAGACCGAGGGTGTGGGGGTGCTCTGGTGCGACGGCCGGAGGACCGTCGACCTGCCGCCCGGGGCCCGGATCGAGGTCCGCCGGGGCAGCACTCCGGTGCGGCTGGCGAGGCTGCACCGGGCACCGTTCACGGACCGGTTGGTGGCCAAGTTCGACCTTCCGGTGCACGGCTGGCGTGGCGGCTCCGAGCGGCGTCGCCGGGTGCGTGGCACCGGTGGCGTCACGGAGGACGAGCATGCTTGAGGAGCTGCGGCTGTCCGCCGTCGGTGTGATCGACGAGGCAGTGCTCGACCTCGGGCCCGGGTTCACCGCCGTCACGGGCGAGACCGGCGCGGGCAAGACGATGGTCGTCACCGCCCTCGGCCTCCTCCTCGGTGCCCGCGCCGACTCCGGCCTCGTCCGCTCCGGCGCGACCCGCTCGCGTGTCGAGGGCAGAGTGCAGGTCGACGGGGTCGCGGAGCTGCCCGACCAGCTCGGCGACATCGGGGCCGACCTCGACGACGGTTCACTGATCCTGGCCCGGACGGTCTCGGCCGAGGGACGTTCGCGGGCCATGGTCGGCGGTGCCTCCGTGCCCATGGGCCGGCTCGGTGACATCGCCGACGCGCTGGTCGCCGTACACGGACAGTCCGACCAGCACCGGCTCCTCCGCCCCGCCCGCCAGCGGGAGGTGCTCGACCGGTACGCCGGTGACGGGTTGACCGGCATGCGTGATCGCTACCGCGACGGCTACCGCCGGCTGCGCGAGGCCGAGCGTGAGCTCGCCGAGGTGAGCGAGACGGTGCGCGAACGGGCGCGTGAGGCAGACCTGCTGCGGATGGGCCTCACCGAGCTCGAGGAAGTGGCACCGCAACCGGGTGAGGACGCCGAGCTGCTGGCGGAGGAGGGTCGGCTGGCCCACGCCGACGCACTGCGCCTGGCAGCGTACGACGCCAAGACCGCGCTCGTCGGCGACGACGAGACACTCGGTCAGGATGCCGTTGCCATCCTCGACCGGGCCCGTCGAGCCCTCGACGGAGTCCGCGACCACGATCCCACTGTTGCGGCCCTGGCCGACCGGTTGTCGGAGGCGACCTACCTCGTGGGCGACGTCGGTTCGGAGGTCGCGTCCTACGCCACCTCCGTCGACTCCGACCCCGCAAGGCTGTCCTGGGTGCAGGAGCGACGGGCGGAGCTGACCGCGCTGCAGCGCAAGTACGGCGACACCGTCGACGACGTGCTGCGGTGGGGCGAGCAGGCGGCGAAGCGGCTGCTGGAGCTCGACGGCACGGACGAACGGATCGAGCGGCTGCGCGCGGACGTGGTCACACTGCGGCGAGACCTCGAGGCACGGGCGGCCGAGCTGTCGACGGCCCGTCGGGAGGCCGCGACACGCCTCGAGACGGCCGTCACCGACGAGCTGTCGGCGCTGGCGATGCCGCATGCGCGGTTCGGTGTCCGGGTGTCTCAACGTACCGACGACGACGGACTCCTGGTGGAGGGGCGCAGGGTTGCCTTCGGCAGCGATGGTGTCGACGAGGTCGAGATGTTGCTGGGAGCCAACGCGTCCTCGGAGCCCCGGCCGCTCGAGAAGGGGGCCTCCGGTGGTGAGCTCTCCCGGGTGATGCTCGCCCTCGAGGTCGTCCTCGCCGGGCGGAACCCGGTACCGACGATGGTGTTCGACGAGGTCGACGCCGGCGTCGGTGGCAAGGCTGCGGTCGAGCTGGGCAGGAGGCTGGCACGGTTGGCCCGCGACGCGCAGGTGCTCGTGGTCACCCACCTGCCGCAGGTCGCCGCCTTCGCGGACCGGCACTACGTGGTGGTCAAGAGCGACGACGGCTCCGTGACCTCGAGCGGCCTGCGTGCCGTCGACGGTGCCGACCGGGTGCAGGAGCTGTCCCGGATGCTGGCCGGTCTGGAGGGCTCCCGGTCGGCCAAGGAGCATGCCGAGGAGCTGCTGTCGGTTGCGCAGGGCGAGCGCGACGCGGGGTGAGTGCACACCCGGGGGTGAGTCGCCACGCGGGGCCGCGCCTGCACGATCCGCCGCTGTCTGCATGCGAGGATGTCGCGCGATGAGAATCCCAACCCTGAGTCGAAGCCGTGCCTCCGGGCTTCCGGGGATCACGGGCACCGCCAGGCTCGACCGGCGGACCAAGCAGCTCGTCCGCCGGCTCAAGCCGGGGGACATCGCGGTCATCGACCACGTCGACCTCGACCAGGCCAGCGCCCAGGCGCTGGTCGACGCCCGGGTGGCGGCCGTCGTCAACGTGGCGCTGTCCACCTCCGGCCGCTACCCCAACCTCGGTCCGCAGGTCATCGTGGACGCCGGCATCCCGCTCGTCGACGCCACCGAGGGCCCGCTGTTCTCACACCTGCGCGACGGCGACCAGCTCCGGGTCGACGCCGACGGGGTGCTCTACCGCGGCGCCGACGAGATCGGCGCCGGCCAGGTGCTCGACCGCGAGCAGGTGGTGGCGGCCGCGGAGTCCGCGCGTGCCGGGATGGTGTCCCAGCTCGAGACCTTCAGCGCGAACGCGATGGAGTTCCTGCGCCGTGAGGGCGACCTGTTGCTCGACGACGTCGGCGTACCGTCGACGCGCACGCGCTTCGAGAGACGCCCGGTGGTCGTGGTGATGAAGAACCACGACTACCGCCAGGACTTGCGGCGCCTGAAGAAGTTCATCCGTGAGCGCAGACCCGTGCTGGTCGGAGTGGATGCCGGAGCCGAGGTGCTGCTGGCCGCCGGGCACCGTCCCGACCTGATCATCGGTGACATCGAGACCGTCAGCGACCGCACCCTGCGCTGCGGGGCGGAGGTCGTCATCCGAGCCCCGCGTGACGGACGGCTCGGTGGTGTCGAGCGGCTCGAACGGCTCGGCGTGACCAGCATCGTGTTCCGCACGTCCGGGACCAGCGAGGACGCGGCCATCCTGCTCGCCGACAGCCGCGGCGCCGACCTGGTGGTGACAGTGGGCAGCCACGCGACCCTGGAGGAGTACCTCGACAAGGGGCGTTCGGGCATGGCCAGCAGCTTCCTGACCCGGGTACGGGTCGGGCCGATGCTGGTCGACGCGCGGGCGGTGCAGCGCCTGTACCAGTCGCGCTTCCGCACCTGGCAGCTGGTCCTCCTGGCGCTGGTCGGGCTGCTGACCGTCGCACTGGCCGTGGGCGCGACGCCGGTCGGTCAGGACTGGTTCGAGACGCTCGGCAACGCCGTCGCCGACCTCTGGGCGGCCCTGCTGGGGATGTTCACATGACCAGGGCGCGCTACGTCCTCGCCGTCCTCGCCGCGGCCCTGTTCACGCTCGCGCTCGGGATCGCCCTCGGTGGCGGGCCTCTGCAGGCGCCGGTCCAGAGCGCCGTGGCGGCCGAGCCCGACGTCCAGGGCGACGGCGGCGAGGTGACCCCGGCCGAGCTTGCGCAGCGCAACCGCCGGCTGAGCCGGGCGCAGGAGTACGGCAGTGCGTTCGTCGACGCGGTAGCCCCGGAGACCCTGGCGGGCAAGCTGTCCGGTCGCAGTGTCGTCGTACTCTCCCTGCCCGGTGTGCCCGGGCAGCAGGCCGACGCGGTGGGCGAGGGTGTCGAGGCGGCGGGCGGCAAGGTCACCTCCTCGCTGAGCGTCGGCAAGGATCTCGTCGACCCGACGGCCCGGGCCCTGGTCGACGAGCTGTCGAGCCGGCTCGTGCCCGAGATCGACAACGTCGACGTCCCCGAGGACACTCCCGTCTACACCCGGCTCGGGACCGTCATGTCCCGCGCCCTGCTGACCACCGGCGACGGTGGCGTCGCGATGGACGACACCGGTCGCAGTGTCTTCAACACCTTCACCACCGCCAGGCTGCTGCGCGGACCTGAGCCACAGCAACGCGCCAGCCTCGCCGTGGTGGTGCTGCCCGAGGGCGGCAGGACCAGTCCCACCACAGCCGCGAGGGGGACGATCCTGACCGAGATGGCCACGGCCATGGACGAGGCCGGTGACGGCGTGGTGGTGGCCGGTCCACCGTCCTCGGCGGAGCGGGGTGGTCTGCTGGCGGCCCTGCGCGCCGCGCCGGGCGCCTCGGAGCGCGTCTCGAGCGTCGACACCGTGGACACGTCGGCCGGCCAGGCCGTGAGCGTGCTGGCTCTCGCCGAGCAGGCCGGCGGTTCGACCGGGCACTACGGCATCGCCGGGAGCGCCGACGCGGTGATGCCCGGGCAGGCCGGTGAATGAACGACCCACGGGTGGTTGATAGGCTGGAAACCCGTGGACAGGTGGGCACAACCGCACGGCCCGCCGCCGCTCGATAACCACGGGAGACGTGTTGGCAGGCTCAGCCCAGACCAAGCATCTGTTCGTCACCGGCGGGGTCGCCTCGTCCCTGGGCAAGGGTCTCACCGCATCCAGCCTCGGTAGCCTGCTGAAGGCGCGCGGTCTGCGGGTGACGATGCAGAAGCTCGACCCCTACCTCAACGTCGACCCCGGCACCATGAACCCTTTCCAGCACGGCGAGGTCTTCGTCACCAACGACGGAGCCGAGACCGACCTGGACATCGGCCACTACGAGCGGTTCCTCGACGTCGACCTCGGCAGCAGTGCCAACGTCACCACCGGCCAGGTCTACTCCCAGGTGATCGCCAAGGAGCGGCGCGGCGACTATCTCGGCGACACCGTCCAGGTGATCCCGCACATCACCAACGAGATCAAGGAACGCATCCGCGCGATGGCCGCCGCCGACGTCGACATCGTGATCACCGAGGTCGGCGGCACCGTCGGCGACATCGAGTCGCTGCCCTTCCTCGAGGCTGCACGGCAGGTACGCCACGACGTCGGGCGAGACAACTGCTTCTTCCTGCACGTGTCGCTGGTGCCCTACATCGGGCCCTCGGGCGAGCTCAAGACCAAGCCGACTCAGCATTCGGTCGCAGAGCTGCGCTCCATCGGCCTGCAACCGGACGCGATCGTCTGCCGCTCCGACCGGTCGATCCCGGAGAGCGTCAAACGCAAGATCTCGCTGATGTGCGACGTCGACGAGGAGGCCGTGGTCGCGGCCGTCGACTCCCCGTCCATCTACGACATCCCGAAGGTGCTCCACCGTGAGGGCCTCGACGCGTACGTCGTTCGCCGTCTCGCCCTGCCCTTCCGCGACGTGGACTGGCAGCAGTGGGACGACCTGCTCCGCCGGGTGCACGAGCCGGCGGAGGAGGTCACGATCGCGCTGGTGGGCAAGTACATCGACCTTCCCGACGCCTACCTCTCCGTGGCCGAGGCGCTGCGCGCCGGTGGTTTCGACAACGAGGCGAAGGCACAGTTGCGCTGGGTCGCCTCCGACGAGTGCCAGACGCCCGAGGGTGCCGCCAGGCACCTGGCCGACGTCGACGCGGTGTGTGTGCCCGGCGGCTTCGGGATCAGGGGGATCGAGGGCAAGCTCGGCGCCCTCCACTACGCGCGGCAGCACCAGATCCCCACTCTCGGGCTGTGCCTTGGCCTGCAGTGCATGGTGATCGAGTTCGCGCGCCACGTCGCGGGGCTCGAGGACGCCTCCTCCACGGAGTTCGACCCGGGCACCGACGCACCGGTGATCGCCACCATGGCCGAACAGAAGGAGATCGTCTCGGGCGACGGCGATATGGGTGGCACGATGCGCCTGGGGCTGTACCCCGCCAAGCTGCGGGAGGGCAGTCTCGCGGCACGTCTGTACACGTCGACGTACGTCGAGGAGCGCCACCGCCACCGCTACGAGGTCAACAACGCCTATCGCGAGACGCTGGAGGAGCACGGCATGGTGTTCTCCGGGACGTCACCGGACTCACGTCTGGTCGAGTACGTCGAGCTGCCGGCCGCCGACCATCCCTTCTACGTCGGCACGCAGGCGCACCCCGAGCTGCGGTCACGCCCCACCAGACCACACCCACTGTTCTCCGGTCTGGTCGCGGCCGCGATCGAGCGTCAGCGCGAGCAGCGGCTCCCGGTCGACGAGTCCGGCCTGCGGCGGCCGTCCCCGGAGCAGGAGGAGAACGTCGGCGTCTCGGTCTGAGACCGGACATGCCCAGAGCTGTCGGCAGGCTGTGATGTCCGTCGCTCCCGGTCAGGTCTAAACTCAGGCGCCGGCCCGCGCGACGAGGCGCGGGGTGACCAAGGGAAAGGGTCTCATGCGGATCGGCGTGCCCAGGGAAGTCAAGAACCACGAATACCGCGTGGCGATCACTCCGGCCGGGGTGCACGAGCTGACCGGACACGGTCACGACGTCTTCGTCGAGGCGACCGCCGGTGTCGGCTCCTCGATCACCGACGAGGAGTTCGTGGCGGCCGGAGCTCAGATCCTGCCCGACGCCGACGCCGTCTGGGAGACCGGTGACCTGATCCTCAAGGTCAAGGAGCCGATCGCGCCCGAGTACCACCGGATGCGTGAGGGGCAGGTGCTGTTCACCTATCTGCACCTGGCCGCCTCGCGTGAGTGCACCGATGCCCTGCTGCACCGCGGTGTCACCGGGATCGCCTACGAGACCGTACAGACTCCCGAGGGCCGGCTGCCGCTGCTGGCGCCGATGAGCGAGGTCGCCGGCAGGCTTGCGCCGCAGGCCGGCGCCTACCACCTGATGCGCTCCGGGGGCGGGCGTGGCGTGCTGATGGGCGGGGTGTCGGGTGTGTACGCGGCGAAGGTGGTGGTGATCGGAGCCGGAGTCAGCGGGATGAACGCCGCGGCGATCGCGCTGGGCATGCAGGCAGAGGTGCTGCTTCTGGACAAGAACATCGACAAGCTCCGTGACGCCGACCGGATCTACCAGGGCCACCTGCAGACGGTCGCCTCCAACGCGTTCGAGGTCGAGAGTGCCGTCATCGACGCCGACCTCGTCATCGGTGCGGTGCTGGTGCCCGGCGCGAAGGCGCCCACGCTGGTGTCGAACGACCTGGTGGCACGGATGAAGCCGGGCGCGGTGCTGGTGGACAGCTCGATCGACCAGGGCGGATGCTTCGAGGACTCTCGACCGACGACGCATGCCGACCCGACGTACTTCGTGCATGACGCGGTCTTCTACTGCGTGGCCAACATGCCCGGAGCGGTGCCGCACACCTCGACGTACGCGCTGACCAACGTGACCCTGCCCTACACGGTCGCCCTGGCGGACAAGGGCTGGCAGCAGGCCATGCGTGACGACCGGAGCCTCGCACTCGGGCTGAACACCCACAAGGGCGCGCTGACCAACCAACCGGTCGCGGCGGCCCACGAGCTGCCCAGCACACCCCTCGCCGAGGCACTCAGCTGAGCGAGCGAAGCGCGCTGCAGCGGGCAGCCATCACCTATCTCGACCATCTCTCGGTCGAGCGCGGGCTCGCGCACAACACGGTGTCGTCCTACCGACGAGACCTCCGCCGGTACGTCGCGTTCCTGGGTGAGCGTGACGTTGCCCGGCCGGACACGATCGGGGAGTCGCAGGTCACGGAGTTCCTGATGCGGCTGCGCGAAGGCGACGAGGACCATCCGCCGTTGGGGGCCGGCAGCGCTGCGCGGGCGGTCGTCGCCGTGCGCGGCTTCCACCGGTTCCTGCTGCGGGAGGGCCTGTCGCAGGTCGACCCGGCCGCCGCGGTGCGCCCGCCGTCACCGGCCAAGCGGCTGCCCAAGGCGCTGCCGCTGGCGGAGGTGGAGCGGCTGATCGATGCCGCCGGGGCACCGGGCACCGTGCTCGCACTGCGCGACCGGGCGCTGCTGGAGCTGCTGTACGGCACCGGGGCCCGGATCTCGGAGGTCGTCGGCCTCGACGTGGACGACGTGGACCTGGACTCCGGGGCCGTTCGGCTGCTGGGCAAGGGGAGCAGGGAGCGCGTCGTCCCGGTCGGTTCGTACGCCGGCGAGGCCGTCTCGGCGTACCTCGTCCGGAGCCGGCCGCAGCTGGCCGGGGTGGGGCGGGGCACGCCAGCGCTGTTCCTGAACGCCCGGGGCGGGCGACTGTCGCGGCAGAGCGCTTGGTCGGTGCTGCGGTCGGCCGCCGAACGCGCCGGCGTCCGTGCCGACGTGTCTCCGCACACCCTGCGGCACTCCTTCGCCACCCACCTGCTCGACGGGGGTGCGGACGTGCGGGTCGTGCAGGAGCTGCTCGGGCACGCCTCGGTGACTACCACGCAGGTCTACACGCTGGTCACGGTCGACACCCTCCGCGAGGTGTACGCCGCGGCCCACCCACGTGCCCTCGACCAGCGCTGAGTGTGAAATGTGGATCACCCCGGCGGTTCCTCCCCAGGTTTTTCCCCATCACATGACAGGCTGTGCACACAACGCGCGGCCCTATGCACACGTACCGGGGGCGCCTTGCTGGGGCTTCTGCCATGCGCCTAGAGTCGCGCGCGGAGTCGGCGACTTGCCGATAAGTCGGCGGAGAGGCAAGGCGGGTTGTGAACGAATCGACAGGTTTCCCCGCAGGTGGTTATTCCGGTGGCGGTGCGGCGGCGTCGTCGATGCCTCCCAGACCTGTGGTGCCCGCGACGTCCGACGGCTCCGCGGGCCAGTCCGATGATGAGCGCGAAGGCAGGGTGGCCGTCCTGAACACGCAGACGATGCCGGACCAGGAGCAGGAACAGGTCGAGATGGGGCCGACCGGCCGCCCGCTGCCCCCGCTGCCCGACCCGGCCCCGCTGGTCGCTCACGGCCCCGCCCGGGTGATCGCGATGTGCAACCAGAAGGGCGGTGTGGGCAAGACCACGACCACCATCAACCTCGGTGCCGCTCTCGCGGAGTACGGCCGCAAGGTGCTGCTGGTCGACTTCGACCCCCAGGGTTCCCTGTCGGTCGGGCTGGGCTTCAACCCACACGACCACGAGCTGAGCATCTACGACCTGTTGATGACGCGCGACGTCGACGTGCATGACGTGATCCACTCCGCAGGGGTCGACGGCCTCGACCTGCTGCCGTCCAACATCGACCTCTCCGCCGCCGAGGTCCAGCTCGTGGGCGAGGTCGCACGTGAGCAGACGCTGGCGCGCGTGCTCGCACCCGCGATGAAGGACTACGACGTCATCCTGATCGACTGCCAGCCGTCCCTGGGGCTGCTGACGATCAACGCCCTCACCGCGTCCCACGGGGTGGTCGTCCCCCTGGAGTGTGAGTACTTCGCGCTGCGCGGCGTTGCGTTGTTGAAGCACACCATCGAAAAGGTGACCGAGCGGCTGAACCCCTCCCTGCGGGTCGACGGCCTGCTCGGCACGATGTTCGACGGCCGCACCCTGCACAGCCGTGAGGTGATGGAGCGTCTGGTCGATGCCTGGGGTGAGACGGTGTTCCACACGGTGATCCGGCGCACGGTGAAGTTCTCCGACTCCACGGTCGCCGGCGAGCCCATCACGTCGTACGCCGGGACCTCAGCCGGAGCCGAGTCGTACCGGATGCTGGCCCGAGAGGTGCTGACCCGGTGTCCCGACGAGTGAGTCTGCCGGGCGCCGACGAGCTGTTCCGGCGTACCGGCGAGTCGACCGGCACCGAGCCCGGCAGCACCGCCCCGGCACCGGAGCGCGCGCCGCTGGCAGCCGCGCCCGAACCCGTCGACGACACCCAGCCGACTCCCGGCAGCAGCCGTACGTCGAGCGGCCGGGTCCGGCACGACGAGAAGATGACCGTCTACGTCACCGCCGACGAGCTCCTGGAGATCGAGCACGCCCGCCTCGTGCTGCGCCGGACCGTCGGCTCGGCCGTCGACCGAGGCCGCCTGGTGCGTGCCGCGGTCGCGATGGCGCTGGCGGACCTCGACGAGCACGCCGACGACAGCGAGCTGGTACGCCGGTTGAGCGAGACGTGAGCGTCGTCGCCCCACCGGAGCAGGCAGACGCGCCCGAGACCGGGCACGAGTCCGCTGTCGCCGGGCAGTTCGCCGTACACCTGACCAACTTCGAGGGCCCGTTCGACCTGCTGCTCGGCCTGATCGCCAAGCACAAGCTGGACATCACCGAGGTGGCGCTGTCCCGGGTCACCGACGAGTTCATCGACTACATCAAGGCGCGCGGGCCCCAATGGGACCTCGAGCAGACGACGGAGTTCCTGGTGGTGGCCTCCACGCTGCTCGACCTGAAGGCGGCCCGGCTGCTGCCGGCCGCCGAGGTCGAGGACGAGGACGACCTCGCCCTGCTCGAGGCCCGCGACCTGCTGTTCGCGCGACTACTGCAGTACCGCGCCTACAAACAGGTGGCAGCGATGTTGGCGGAGCGGATGGCAGGCGAGTCGCGTCAGGTGCCGCGATCGGTGGGGCTGGACGAGCGCTTCGCCGGGATGTTGCCGGAGGTGCTGATCGGGCTCGGTGTCGACGACCTCGCCGCCCTGGCGGCCCGGGCACTCACACCGAGACCTGAGCCCACGATGGGCCTGTCGCACCTGCACGCGCCGAGGGTGAGCGTGCGTGAGCAGGCCGCGATCGTGGCACACCGGCTTCGCCGCAGCGGGTCGACCACGTTCCGCTCGCTCGCCTCGGACTCCCCGGACACGCTGACGACGGTGGCGCGGTTCCTGGCGCTGCTCGAGCTGTTCCGAGAAGGCGTGGTCTCCTTCGAGCAGGTGAGTCCCCTCGGAGAGCTGCACGTGCGCTGGACGGGGACGGACGAGCAGGAGATCGAGGTGGAAGACGAGTTCGACGGAACCCCCGCACCCGCCGCATCCGAACCCCCCGACACGACACCGACAGACGAGGACGCAGATGAGTGACGAGGCGCACCCGGAGGTCGGGGACGGCGCCGCCGAGGCGGACCTGCCGCTGAAGCCCGGCCTCGAGGCGGTGTTGATGGTCGCCGACACGCCCCTGGACGACGTCACGCTCGCGCAGACCGTGGGGCGGCCGAAGCAGGAGGTGACTGCGGCGCTGCGGGAGCTGTCCGCCGAGTACACCGAGCAGGGCCGAGGGTTCGACCTGCGTGAGCTCGCCGGCGGATGGCGCTTCTACACCCGCGACGCGTTCGCTTCGGTGGTGGAGAGGTTCGTGGTCGACGGACAGCAGGCCCGGCTGACCCAGGCCGCACTGGAGACCC
>JBOHDD010000397.1:0-4491 GCA_050699155.1 Nocardioidaceae bacterium | reverse complement strand
GGATGATCCAGACGACGCACGAGGACGCGTCGCGCGTCTTCGAGACCGCCGAGACGGTCAAAGCGCAGCTGCGCAGGCTCGAGCAGCTCGGCGTACCGGTCGTGGCCGCTCTCAACGGCGCTGCTCTGGGGGGCGGCCTGGAGATCGCCCTGGCCTGTCACCACCGGATCGTCGCCGACGACGACAGCATCCAGCTCGGTCTGCCGGAGGTGACTCTCGGGCTGCTGCCCGGAGGGGGTGGCGTCACCCGCACGGTGCGGATGTTCGGGCTGCAGGACGCGCTGATGAACGTCCTGCTCCAGGGGCCGCGGATGAAGCCCGCGAAGGCCCTCGAGGTCGGGATCGTGGACCAGGTCGTGCCCGCCGACAGCCTGCTCGATGCCGCCCGCACCTGGGTCCGTGAGCACCGCGAGGATGCCGACGCCGCAACGCAGCCGTGGGACCGCAAGGACTACCGGATGCCGGGCGGCACACCGTCGTCGCCCAAGCTCGCGCAGTTCCTGCCGGCGTTCCCGGCCAACCTGCGCAAGGAGACCAAGGGCGCGCCCTACCCGGCGCCTCGCAACATCATGTCCGCCGCCGTCGAGGGCGCACAGGTCGACTTCGACACCGCCAGCCGGATCGAGAGCCGCTACCTCGTCGACCTGGTCACCGGCCAGGTGTCGAAGAACATGACCCAGGCGTTCTTCTTCGACCTGCAGCACATCAGCGCCGGCGGCTCACGGCCCGACGGCGTACCCACCTTCCGGGCCACCAAGGTCGGGGTCCTCGGTGCCGGGATGATGGGTGCCGGGATCGCCTACGAGTGCGCCCGCGCCGGGATGGACGTCGTGCTCAAGGACGTGTCCGCCGAGGCGGCCGAGAAGGGCAAGGGCTACTCCGTCAGGCTGCTGGAGAAGCAGGCCTCGCGAGGTCGGATGAGCGAGGAGAGGCGCGACGAGATCCTTGCCCGGATCACACCCACCGCCGAACCCGGAGCGCTCGCCGGCTGCGACCTCGTGATCGAGGCGGTCTTCGAGTCCACCGACCTCAAGCACAAGGTGTTCGGCGAGATCGAGGACGTCGTCGAACCGGACGCGCTGCTGTGCTCGAACACCTCCACGCTGCCCATCACCGGACTGGCCGAGGGAGTGCGGCGGCGCAGCGACTTCATCGGGATGCACTTCTTCTCACCCGTCGACAAGATGCCGCTGGTCGAGCTGATCGTGGGCGAGCAGACCTCCGACGAGACCCTGGCCCGGGCGTACGACGTCGTGCAGCAGATCAAGAAGACCCCGATCGTGGTCAACGACAGCCGCGGGTTCTTCACCTCCCGGGTGTTCGGCAAGCTGATCACCGAGGGCGTGGCCATGCTCGGCGAAGGGGTCAACCCGGTCAGCATCGAGCGCGCGGCGACCCAGATGGGCTTCCCGGCGCCGACCCTGGCGATGACCGACGAGGTGACCCTGACACTGCCGCAGCACATCCGCAAGGAGGCCGAGGCGGCCGCCGCCCGGGACGGTGTCGAGCAACAGGTCGACCCCAGCATGCCGGTCATCGACCGGATGGTCGACGAGTTCGGGCGTGCCGGCAAGTCACAGGGCGCCGGGTTCTACGACTACCCGGCCGAGGGTGAGAAGCACCTGTGGCCGGGGCTGTGGGAGCACTTCGTCCGCGACGACGCCGACGTACCCTTCCACGACATGCAGGAGCGGCTCACGTTCGTGATGTCGCTGGAGACGGTCAGGTGCCTGGAGGAAGGCGTTCTCCGCTCGGTGCCCGACGCCAACATCGGCTCGATCTTCGGTATCGGCTTCCCGCCGCTGTTCGGCGGTGCGCTGCAGTACATCAACGGCTACGAGGGCGGCCTGCCGGGCTTCGTCGCGCGTGCACGTGAGCTGGCGACGGCGTACGGCGAACGCTTCGAGCCTCGGGGCATGCTGCTCGACAAGGCCGAACGCGGCGAACGCTTCTGCTGATGCGCCGGAACATCCTGATCACCGGAGCCAGCTCAGGGCTCGGTGAGGGCATGGCGCGGATCTTCGCCGCGCGTGGACACCGCCTGGCGCTGTGCGCCCGGCGTACCGAGCGCCTGGAGAAGCTGAAGGCCGAGCTGGAGGCCGACCATCCGGGGGTCGTGGTCGCCGTGCGGGCCCTCGACGTCAACGACCACGCGAGGGTGTTCGAGGTCTTCCACGCGTTGGCCGACGAGCTCGGTGGCCTCGACCGGGTGATCGTCAACGCCGGCCTGGGCAAGGGAGCTCCGGTCGGCAGCGGCAACTTCGAGGCCAACCGGCAGACGGTGCAGACCAACTTCGTCGGCGCGCTGGCGCAGTGTGAGGCGGCTATGCAGATCTTCCGCGGCGCCGGCGACGGGCATCTGGTCGTGGTCGCCTCGATCCAGGCGGTGCGCGGGTTCCCGGGCACGATGTCGGCGTACGCCGCGAGCAAGGCCGGCGTCGCCGCGCTGGCTGAGGGCATCCGTTGTGACGTGATCGGCACCCCGATCAAGGTGACGACGCTGCTCCCCGGCTACATCCGGTCGGAGATGACGGCGAGCGTGCGGGGCGCGCCGTTCATGGTCGACAACGAGACGGGCAGCAGGGCCTTGGTCGAGGCGATCGAGAAGGAGGTCGCGACCGCCGCGGTGCCGTGGCAGTGGAAGCTGGTAGGCCCGGCGCTGAAGCGGCTGCCGCTGTCGGTGATCCGCAGGGTGGTGTGACCGGCTAGCTGCCGAACACCAGGTCGCGCCCAAACCGCGCCTCCCTTTTCGTCGCGGGGGTCCCCTGGACCGCTAGGTTCAGTTCAGGGGACCCCCGCGACGTTCGGCAGTCGTACCGGAGGTCGCCACCGTGCCCGAAACGAGACGGCGCGAGATCGACGCACAGGGGTGTGAGATGGCGAACGGGCAGCAGGTGATGCCGTACGGGTCGTGGCCGACGCCGGTCACGTCCGAGATGGTCGTGCGGTCGATGGTCCGGCTGGGCGAGGTGGCTGTGCACGACGGCGACGTGTGGTGGTCCGAGCTGCGCCCCGAGGAGGGCGGGCGCACCCAGGTGGTTCGGATCAGCGGAGACGGCGAACCTCGCGACGTACTTGACGACGCCAATGTCCGTACCGCGGTGCATGAGTACGGCGGGGGCGCGTGGTGGGCGCACCGAGGCGTGCTGTGGCACGTGGACTGGTCCGACCAGCGGCTGTACCGGTGGACCGAAGGTGAGGGCAGCCGGCCGATCACCGCCGTAGCCGACAACCCGCGCGGGGAACGGTGGGCCGACGGGGTGGTGCACCCCGACGGTGAGCTGATGGCGGTCGTGCGTGAGCGCCACCCGGCCGTCGGGACAGCCGCCGACGTGGTCAACGAGATCGTGCTGCTGCCGGTCCGGGGCGGCGAGCCCGAGGTGCTGGTCTCAGGGGTCGACTTCGTGTCCGACCCGCGCTGGTCGAGCGACGGCGCGATGTTCTGCTGGCTGGAGTGGGACCACCCCGACATGCCGTGGGACTCCACCCGGCTGCGGGTGCGCGCCGGAGACGACGACCTCGGCGTGGTGGCCGGTGGGCCGGGCGAGTCGGTGTTCCAGCCGCGGTGGGCCTCCGACGGCGCGCTGTGGTTCTGCTCGGACCGCACCGGGTGGTGGAACCTGTACCGGTGGCACCCCGGTGGCGACGTGGAGCACATGGTGGAGATGAGTGCCGACATCGGCCGCCCGCAGTGGGTGTTCGGGCAGTCGTGCTACGCGTTCCTCGACGACGGGTCGGTGGTATTCGTGTACACCGAGAACGCCGCCGACCACCTGTCACTGCGCAGGAGCGACGGCAGCGTCGTTGACGTCGGCCTCGATCACACCACCTACGACTCCGTGCAGGCCGAGGGCGACACCGCCGTACTCGTGGCCTCCTCCCCTCACCAGGAGCCTGCCGTCTTGCGACTGCGCTTCCACGACGAGGGCATGCCCGACGTGGAGACGCTTCGTGCGCCGCGTGACCTGCACCTCGATCCGGGGCTGGTGTCGGTGCCCGAGCACGTCAGCTTCCCGAGCAGCGGGGGGCGGACTGCGCACGCGCTGCTCTACCCGCCGCGCAACCCCGGCTTCCGCGGCCCGGACGGGGGGAGGCCGCCGCTCCTGGTCGTGATCCACGGCGGGCCCACCGGGGCGACCCGGCCCACGCTGCGGCTGGACCTGCAGTACTGGACGAGCCGCGGCTTCGCCGTCGCGGATGTCAATTACGGAGGCTCCACCGGGTACGGGCGCGCCTATCGCGAGCAGTTGAAGGGTACGTGGGGCCAGGTGGACGTCGACGACTGCGTGGCGGTGGCCCGCTGGCTGGCCGACCTGGGGCGGGTCGACGGCAACCGGCTGTGCATCCGCGGCGGGTCCGCGGGTGGGTTCACTACGCTGGCCGCCCTCGCCTTCCACGAGGTCTTCGCCGCCGGCGGCAACCACTTCGGGGTGGCTGACCTCGAGGCGCTGGCACAGGAGACGCACAAGTTCGAGAGCCGCTACCTCGACG
>JBOHDD010000396.1:0-2116 GCA_050699155.1 Nocardioidaceae bacterium | reverse complement strand
GCAGCGACCCGGCGAAGCAGCTGCCGGGCTCGATCAGGGCGACCAGGCTGCGGCTGGTGACGTCGAGCCGCTTGAAGGTGCGCTTGAGGTAGTGCCGGACCTCGTTGACGAACCAGTCGTCGGCCAGCTGCTCGAGCTGAGCGTCGTACGCGAGGACGGTGTCGATGGCTCCCTCGGTGCGGAACACCCACGTGCCGAGCTCGAGCTCGTTGGTCCGCAACCGCAGGATGAGGTCGTCCAGCTCACGCGCCAGCGCGAGCGGCCAGTAGCCCACACCCTGCTCGCGTACGCCCGCGGCGTCGGCCGGCGGCGCCACGGCCGGAGCCTTGACCGTGATCTCCACCCGGCGCTGGTCGCGACGGAGCGCGGCGTGGACGTGCGGGTAGGTGATCGCGTCGTCGGTCTCCGTGCGGTCCAGCGGAGTCAGCGTGACACCCTGCTCGCCGGTCGGACGGTGCGAGCGCGCAGCGGCCGCGGTTGCCCTGCGCTGCACCTCCTCGTCGAAGTGCCCGCGGGAGACGGCGGCGTCGACCAGGCGCCAGTCCACCGCGGTCTTGCCCTTGATGCCCTCGCTCTTGGTGGCGAACACGTCCGCGAGGTCCTTGCGGACGTGCCGCTTGTCGACCACCCGGGTCAGTCCGCCGGTGCCCGGCAGCACGCCCAGCAGCGGCACCTCGGGGAGCGAGACGGTCGAGGAGCCGTCGTCGACCAGCACGATCTCGTCGCAGGCCAGAGCGAGCTCGTAGCCGCCGCCGGCCGATGTGCCGTTGACGGCGGCGATGTAGGTCTGCCCAGAGCTCTCGGTCGCGTCCTCGATGCCGTTGCGGGTCTCGTTGGTGAACTTGCAGAAGTTGACCTTCCACGGATGGCTGGACTGGGCCAGCATCTTGATGTTCGCCCCGGCGCAGAACATCCGCTCCAGACCGCCGGTGACCACCACCGCCTTGACCTCCGGGTGCTCGAACCGGAGCCGCTGGACGGCGTCGTACAGCTCGATGTCCACGCCGAGGTCGTAGGAGTTGCTCTTGAGCTCATAGCCCGGCACCAGGCCACCCTCCGGCTCCACGGCAAGGGTGAGCGTCGCGACCTCGCCCTCGACCTCGAGCGTCCAGTGGCGGTACTGCTCGGGCGATGTGTCGAAGGAGACCACCGGCACAACGCTGTTCGGCTCGGTGATGGTCTCGACCGCAGCGGTCATCGCACGCCTCCAGGAATCGGTGCACTTTCTCGGTGGATGACTCTACATTAGTTTGGTGTCACGTCAAGAGGGCGTAGCATGTCTTGGGAGATCACTACAGTTGTCGCTGGTCTGGACATTTCGGAAGGGACGTCGCTGTGGCCGCAGCCAGTACCACCTCCGCCGGTGGACACCCGGTGCGCGCGGAGCCGGCCGAGACCGCCATCTCGAGGCGGCGCCTGTCAGGCAGCACGAGCGCCCGCTCGCTGCTCCTGACCGTGCTCGGCGAGTTCGCGCTGCCGACCGGGGAGCCGGTGTGGACCGGTGCGTTCCTGGGTGCGCTGTCCGCACTCGGCACCGAGGAGAAGGCAGCGCGACAGGCTCTGGCGCGGACCTCGACGGAGGGGCTGCTGCGAGCCGACCGGGTGGGCCGGCGTACCCGGTGGCACCTCACCCCCCGGGGGGAGCAGCTCCTGCACGAGGGCACCGAGCGCATCTACGGGTTCATGCGAGCGAGGCGCCGGTGGGACGGCAGGTGGCTCGTCCTGGCCGTCACGGTGCCGGAGACCCAGCGGCAGCTCAGGCACCGGCTACGGACCCGGTTGACCTGGGCCGGGATGGGCTCGCCGGCACCGGGCCTGTGGGTGGTGCCGGATGCCGGCCGCGCGCAGGAGGTCGCCGGGATCGTCGAGGAGCTCGGGATCGGGCACAGCGCGATGTCGTGGACCGGCCCGACGGCGGGCATCGGCGACCCGCAGGACGTCGTGGCCGCCGCGTGGCGGCTCGACCAGATCGAGGCGGCCTACGCCGAGTTCGTCCGCGAGTTCACCGCGCGGCAGGTGGGCGGCGAGGAGGACGCCTTCGTGGCCCAGGTGTCCCTCGTGCACGCATGGCGCCGGTTCCCCGCTCTCGACCCGGCTCTGCCGGCCGAGCTGCTCG
>JBOHDD010000395.1:0-3200 GCA_050699155.1 Nocardioidaceae bacterium | reverse complement strand
CAGCTGTCCCTTCATCGGGTCCGCCACCCCGATCACGGCGCACTCGGCGACCGCGGGGTGCTGGGCGATCACCGCCTCTATCGACCCTGTCGACAGCCGATGACCCGCGACGTTGATGACGTCGTCGGTGCGCCCCATCACATACAGGTAGCCGTCCTCGTCGATGTACCCTCCGTCGCCGGTGAGGTAGTACCCGTGGTACTCGCTGAGGTAGGAGCTCACGAACCGCTCGTCGTCGTGCCACAGCGTCGGCAACGTGCCCGGCGGCAGCGGAAGCCGCACGCAGATGGCGCCCTCGGACCCGGCCGGCTGCTCGGCACCCCGCTCGTCGAGCACGCGTACGTCGTACCCCGGCACCGGCACGGTCGGCGACCCCGGCTTCACCGGCATCGGTTCGAGGCCACGCAGGTTGGCGGCGATCGGCCAGCCGGTCTCGGTCTGCCACCAATGGTCGACGACCGGGATGCCGAGCTGCTTGCGCGCCCACTCGTACGTCTCCGGGTCGAGCCGCTCGCCCGCCAGGAACAGGTGTCGCAGCGTGGACAGGTCGTACGTCGCGAGCACCTGCCCGTCCGGGTCCTCCTTCTTGATCGCCCGGAACGCCGTCGGTGCCGTGAAGAAACCGGTGACACCGTGCTCGGCGATGACCCGCCAGAACGCGCCCGCGTCCGGTGTGCCCACCGGCTTGCCCTCGTAGAGCACGGTGGTCGCACCGATCAGCAGCGGCGCGTAGACGATGTAGGAGTGGCCGACGACCCAGCCGACGTCGGATGCCGTCCACCACACCTGACCGGGCTGCACGTCGTAGATGTTGAGCATCGACCAGGCGAGCGCCACGGCGTGTCCGCCGTTGTCCCGGACGATGCCCTTGGGCCTGCCTGTCGTCCCTGAGGTGTAGAGGACGTACAGCGGGTCGGTCGCCGCCACCGGCTCGCAGCCGGCGGGGTCGGACCGCCCCGCCTTCATCGCCGTGTCCCAGTCGACGTCGCCCTCGGTCATCGTCGCCTGGCACTGGTCACGCTGCACGATCACGCAGCTGTCGGGCCGATGCTCGGCCAGCTCGAGTGCCCGGTCGAGGAGCGGCTTGTACTCCACCACCCGGCTGCCCTCGATGCCGCACGACGCCGACACCACGACCTTCGGCGTGGCGTCGTCGATGCGTACGGCGAGCTCCCGGGCGGCGAACCCGCCGAAGACCACGGAGTGCACGGCGCCGAGGCGAGCGCAGGCGAGCATCGCCACCACGGCCTCGGGAACCATCGGCATGTACACCACCACCCGGTCGCCGTGTCCGACGCCCATCGCACGCAGGGCACCGGCGAACGAAGCCACCTGCTCCAGCAGCTGCGCGTAGGTGAACGTCCTCTTGTGTCCGGCGACCGGGCTGTCGTAGATCAGCGCGGGCTGGTCGCCGCGTCCGTCGACCACGTGCCGGTCCAGCGTGTTGTAGCAGGTGTTGAGGGTGGCGCCGGGGAACCACCGGTAGAACGGCGGTTCCGACGCGTCCAGGATCTGCTGGGGCCGCCTGCCCCAGTCGACCAGGGACGCCTGCTCACGCCAGAAGTCCTCGGGATCGTCGATGCTCCGGGTGTACTCGTCGCGGTATCGGCCCATGCCGCCCTAGTCTGCCGCGCGCGGCCCCGCCGGCACACCACCACGTCGGCCAACGGCGCCTCCGCTCCGTTGAGTGGAGGCGTCAACGGCTCGCGGCCAGCTGACCGCAGGCGCCGTCGATCTCGCGACCGCGGGTGTCACGCACCGTGGTGGGGACCCCGCGCGCCTCGAGGCGGGCGACGAACTCCCGCTCGACCTCCGGCCGCGACGCCGTCCACTTCGACCCCGGTGTCGGGTTCAGCGGAATCAGGTTGACATGCACCCAGCCCCAGTCGCCGTAGCCGTGCAGTACGTCGGCGAGCAGGTCGGCACGCCAGGCCTGGTCGTTGATGTCCCGGATCCGGGCGTACTCGATGGACACCCGGCGCCGGGTCGTCTCGGCGTACTCGAAGGCCGCCTGGACCGCCTCGTGCACCTTCCACCGCGTGTTGACCGGCACCAGCTCGTCGCGCAGCTCGTCGTCGGGTGCGTGCAACGACAGCGCCAGGGTGACGGGGAGGCCCTCGGCCGCCAGCTCACGCATCCGCGGCACCAGCCCGACTGTGGACACGGTGACCCCACGCGCGGAGATACCGAGCCCCTCGGGGGCCGGCGACGTGATCCGGCGTACGGCGGACATCAGCGCCCGGTAGTTCGCCATCGGCTCGCCCATGCCCATGAACACGACGTTCGACACCCGGCCGGGTCCACCGGGCACCTCACCGCGTGCCAGCGCACGGGCACCCACCACGACCTGGTCCACGATCTCGGCGGAGGACATGTTGCGCTGGAGCCCGCCCTGGCCGGTCGCACAGAACGGGCAGGCCATGCCACAGCCCGCCTGCGAGGAGACGCACATCGTCACCCGGCCCGGGTACCGCATCAGCACCGACTCGACGAGCGCGCCGTCGAACAGCCTCCACAGGGTCTTGACCGTGGTGCCGTCGTCACAGTCCGCGGTGCTCACCGGGGTCAGGAGACGCGGCATCAGCTCGGACACCAGCGCCTCCCGCAGCCCGGCCGGTAGGTCGGTCATCTGCGCGGGGTCGTCGACCAGCCGGTCGAAGTAGTGCGTGGACACCTGCGCGGCGCGGAACCCCGGGAGCCCCGCGGCCTCGACGGCGGCGCGGCGCTCCGCGAGCGTGAGGTCGGCGAGGTGCCGAGGTGGCTTCCGGCGGCCACGCGGCTCGTCGAACACCAGCGGCAGCGAGCGGGACTCAGTCATGACCGACCCAGTGTCCCATCACGGTACGGCGGACGCGCGACGGCACCGTGGCCTCACACCAGGAAGTGCATGACCATCCACGCGAACGGCACCGTCGCCAGCAGCGAGTCGAGCCGGTCCATCAGCCCGCCGTGCCCCGGAAGCAGCTGGCTCATGTCCTTGACGCCCAGGTCGCGCTTGATCAGCGACTCGGTCAGGTCCCCCAGCGTCGCGGCCACCACCGTCGCAGCACCGAGCAGCACCCCTGCCCACCACGGTCCGTCGAGGAGGTAGACGACGGTGAGCCAGCCCGCGACTCCGCAGGCCACCGTGGAGCCGGCGAAGCCCTCCCACGACTTCTTCGGGCTGATCGACGGCGCCAGCGGATGCCTGCCGAACAGCG
>JBOHDD010000394.1:0-2334 GCA_050699155.1 Nocardioidaceae bacterium | reverse complement strand
CGCGCTCGGTGGTGTCGGAGGAGGCCGCCGCGATCCCCGCCTGCACCGCCCGGTCCGAGATCCGCGCCGCGCGCCGGATGCACGCCAGCTCGGCCGGAGACTTCACCGCCCGGATGTCGACGACCAGTCCGGACGCGTCGATCCAGGCCCGGTCCGGGAGCGTCGAGCGCAGTGGGTCCCAGACGCCGGGAGGGAAGAACATCGCCGCGAGCTCGACACCCACCGTGGCTCCCGGTTCCGTCACCCGCGTGACGGCGTCCACGACTGCGCGGGCGGGCTCGGTGTCGTCGCCGTACCCGATGTGTGTGCAGGCGGGCGCCTGCACGGCGATCGTCGCGCTCTCCATCTCCCGGGCGACCAGCAGCGTGGGTCCGTCCAGCGGAACGACCAGCATGGTCAGGCTGAAGTACCCCTGGTAGTTCAGCCCGGTCAGGTAGTAGATGTTCTCCGGGCCGACGACGAGGAGGGCGTCCAGCCCGCGTTCGCGCATCTCGGCGCGCACCGCGCGATGACGGTTGTCGAACTCCTCAGCGCCGAAGTCGTGCGAGACGTACGGCTCCACCGGAGGATGTGCCAGGACTGACACGGCGACCTGCCTTGACGAACACAACAGGGTGCAGCGGGACACTGACGCCCCTGTCGCGATCGTCAGTCCGCACGTGGCCGGCTGTCAATGACCGCACCCGTCACCAGAGCTGCGCGCGGTCTCGTCGTCGCGACGCCAGGAACACCGCGCTGGCCGCGGCCGCGCCTGCCCCCAACGCCACACTCGCCAACGTCGTGCGGCTCGCGGTCACGCGCACGCGCTTGCGCAGCTCGACCGGCTTGGTGAAGTCGAGGACGGGCCATCCGCGCTCGGCCGCAAGCCGTCGCAGCACCTTGTCGGGGTTGACGGCGTACGGACGGCCGACGGTCTCCAGCATCGGCCGGTCCGTGGCGGAGTCGGAGTAGGCGTAGGACCGCGGGAGGTCGTATCCCTCTCGTGCGGCGAGCTCGCGGATGGCCTCCGCCTTGTTCTCGGCGTACGCGTAGAAGCCGATGTCGCCGGTGTAGCGACCGTCCTCGATCACCATCTCGGTCGCGATGACCCGGTCAGCACCGAGCAGCTCACCGATCGGCGCGACCACCTCTGCACCGGACGACGACACGATCACGACGTCGCGACCTGCGGTGTGGTGCTCCTCGATCAGCTGCACCGCCTCGTCGTACACGAGCGGGTCGACGATGTGGTGCAGCGTCTCGGCGACGATGTCCTTCACGGTCTGCACATCCCAGCCGGCGGAGAGCGCGGAGAGGTACTGCCGCATCCGCTCCATCTGGTCATGGTCGGCGCCACCCACCAGGTAGACGAACTGCGCGTAGCTGCTGCGCAGAACCGACCGCCGGTTGATCAGGCCGCCCTGGTAGAAGGGGCGGCTGAACGCCAGCGTGCTCGACTTGGCGATGACGGTCTTGTCGAGGTCGAAGAACGCGGCGCTGCGCGAGATGGCGGGGTGGTGCACGGGCACAGCATAGGCAGCCGTCGTCGGCTCGATCCCGCCATCGTGCGAAGGGTCACGTGCCGGGTATCCCCAGGCCCCGGTTTGACGCCGCCCCGGGCCGAGGGTGCACCATGGAGTTGTTCTCGATTGTTGATTACTTCTGACCGTGAGGTTTGAAGTGCGCAGCAGCAGGGAACCCCATAGCCCAGCGGCATCCCCCCGCCGCTGGCCGGTCGCGGCTCATCCCCCCCGAGTCGCGACTCAGACAGCCCCCGGTCACCCCCCCGCCGGGGGCTGTCGCACGTCTGGGCCCGTTGAGCCCGGAATTGGTCCACACGGCGGAACGACGCGGCCGCCACCCACAACCCTGCCGACCAGGGACTGCGGGTACGCCGTTGCGCGGCGAGGCTGCCGGCATGAACTCTGCGACCCCTCTTGCCGGTCCTGCCGAGCCGGGCCCCGGCAGAACCGGTACTGCCCGGCCGCTGGTGGTCACCGGCGACGAGGCGATGCTGGACGACATCCTGCGGCTGACCGCCGCGGCTGGGGTGGCGCCCGAGGTCGTCCCCGACGGTTCCGCCGCCCGCCGCTGCTGGTCCACGGCCTCGCTGGTCGTCGTGGGGGACGACGTCGCCGCCGAGGTGGGTGCCACCACACCACCGAAGCGCGACCACGTCCTCGTGGTCAGCCGGGGCGGCGGCGGGACGGCGATCTGGCAGCACGCGCTGGCCATGGGTGCGGAGCAGGTGCTCACGCTTCCGGCCGACGAGGCGGTGCTCATCGACCAGTTCGCGGACACGGTCGACGACAACCGCCGGTCCACGTTCATCGCTGCGGTCGTCGGAGGATGCGG
>JBOHDD010000393.1:0-5211 GCA_050699155.1 Nocardioidaceae bacterium | reverse complement strand
GCCCAGCAGACCGATCTTCTTCACTGCTGCGATCCCCTTCGGAATGTAGGTCGAGCCCAACGAGCCTCAGCAGCCTCACCGGGACGGCTCAAAGGCATCATCATCTACCTGGTCCACAACACCCCGCGCTCGACGCTCACAGCACGCTGCAACCCCGTCCCGTTCACGACGTCGTTTCGGCGTACCTCCCCGGCACGAAGGCCTCCCCACGCATCAGACGGCGGGCGGTCCTCGTGACGCAGGTCGAGGTGACGGCCACGTCGTCGGTTCCACCGTCGAGAGTGACGCTCGCAGAGGTGACCCCCTTGGGATGGCCGAGCCGCACGGTGCCCTCAGGGAATCCGGTGGTGGCCACCTGCCCCGGAATCGTGTCCGGAAGCAGACTGGCAGCAGCCGTGCACATGACACCTGTCAGCGCGAAAGCATGGTGCATCTTCTGTACCGACATCACCCGCGCCAGTATGTCGATCTGCTCGGCGCTCACCTCGTCGCCGGTGGACGTGGTGTAGGCCCGCGGCGGGGCCACCAGGGCGAGCTTGGGGATCCCCGGCGTAACCTGGACAGCCTTCTCGGCGCGATCCACGAGTCCGAGCCGCACCGCGCAGGCCCCGCGAACCGCCTCGAGCCGGGCCAGCAGGTCCTTGTCGGCGTTCACCTCGTCGGGCACCGCGTCGCCCTCGAGCCCCATATCGGAGGCAAGGACGAAGACCAATGGGTTGGTCACGTCGACGACGGAGCAGGCCACCCGCTCGTGCGGCGTCTCGACGGTGTCTACCGCGTTTCCAGTCGGCAGGACCCGGCCAAAGACACTGCCGCCGGGATCGCGGTACTCGGTGACGATCTCGGCTCCCGGATTGGGCACCCCGGCGATGCGGTGGTCTCCGTCCTCTCGGGGCTGGCCCTTCTCGACCGGCACCCGGGCATGCACCACGACGCCGGTGTTCCGGTTGAGCATGCGGACGGTTGTCATCGGATCCACCGCGCTCACCAGCCGCTCAGCGAGAGCATACTGCCCGACTGCAGCGGTGAGGTTGCCGCAGTTTCCCCCGTAGTCCACGACGGGACGATCCACCGCGATCTGGGCGAAGAGGTACTCCACGTCGAGTCCGGGCTCGGTGCTCGGCGCCACCGCCATCAACTTGCTGGTGCTCGAGTGAGTGCCACCCAGCCCGTCGATCTGCATAGGGTCCGGGCTCCCCAGCAGTTCGAGGATGAACGCGTCGCGAACGGCACCTGCGGGGGGTAGGTCCTGCTCGGCCACGAAGACGCCCTTGCTCGTGCCCCCACGCATCAGGGATGCGGCGATACTTCGGTGCATCATGCTCTCCTGAACGATGGTATGCGACGGTATACTACTGTGTGCCGAGCTCGTCGCCAATGCAGCGATCCGCAAGGAGGGCCGAAGTATGCCCAAGCCCATCCGCACCGACGTCGTGGTCGTGGGTGCCGGCAACGCCGCGCTGGTCGCGGCGCTCGCAGCGCACGAACAGGGGGCGCGCGTCATTGTGCTCGAAGCAGCACCCCACGCGGAACGCGGCGGCAACAGCCGGTTCTCAGGCGGTATCTTCCGGTTCGTCCACGATGGACTGGACCACATCGCGCCGCTGCTCACGTCCGATTCGCACAACGATGCGGAGCAGGTCGAGGTCGGACCCTACCCCGCAGCGCGGTATCGCGAGGACCTGATGGGCACCTCCGCCAACCGCTCCGACCCCGTCCTGGTCGACACCCTGGTGGAGCGGTCCTACGAGATCGTGGCTTGGATGCGCGACCAGGGGGTGCGCTGGGAGCTCACCGTCGGCAAGCTGCACGACCCGGACAACCTGGACGCCGGGCAGACCTACGTGCTGCCGCCGGGGGGCGCGGTCCGCGCCGCGGGCGAGGGCGTCGGCCTTGTCGCGGACCTCTTCGCAGCGGTCGAGGCCGCCGGCATCGACGTCTGGTACGACGCTCCGGTCGAGTCCCTGCTACTCACGGGTTCGACCGTGCACGGGGTCCGGGTACGCCGAGTGGACGATGTCATCGACGTCCACGGTGCGGTCGTCCTCGCCAGCGGAGGGTTCGAGGCAAACGCGGAGATGCGGCGGCGGCACCTCGGCCCAGGATGGGATCTCGTCAAGGTGCGGGGCACCCGCTTCAACACCGGAACCCTGCTCAGCGAGGCGCTCAAGGCGGGCGCGCAGCCGGCGGGGCATTGGGACGGCTGCCACGCGAGCCCACAGGACGCCGACGCCCCGGCCGTCGGCGAGCTGTCCATGACCGACAAGATGAGCCGCTACTCCTACCCGTACGGGATCCTCGTGAACCTCGATGGTGAGCGGTTCGTGGACGAGGGAGAGGACGAGGTCTGGCTGACCTACGCCAAGACCGGCTCGGCGATCCGCGAGCAGCCCGAGGCTCTGGCCTTCCAGATCTTCGACCGCAAGACGGTGCACCTGCTCGAGCCCCGGTACACCACGGGCACCCCTGTGGTCGCCGGCTCCGTCGGGGAGCTCGCCGACAGCCTCGGCATCCGGTCCCCGTCGTTGACCGCGACGGTGGACCGGTACAACGCGGCGACAATGGAGGGTGATTTCGACCCCCTCCACAAGGACGGGCTCGCGACGCACGCGTCACTGCATCCTGGCAAGTCCAACTGGGCGCTGCCTGTCAACGACCCACCGTTCACGGCCTACCGCGTAACCTGCGGGATCACGTTCACCTACGGGGGGCTGAAGATCGACACCGAGGGACGCGTCCTGGATTCGGAGGGTCTGCCCATGCCCGGTCTCTTCGCGACGGGGGAGATCACCGGTGGCTTCTTCTACCACAACTACCCGGCCGGAGCGGGCCTGGTGCGCGGTGCCGTGTTCGGTCGGATCGCGGGCGCGAATGCCGCCTTCAACGCCCGCCCGCGGCCGACTGCAGCGCCTACCTGCTGAGCGGCGGCGTTCACTACGGCAGACACATGTCCACCAAGGGGCCGTGGAACTGTCCCCCGAACACGTCGGTGTCGCCGACGGAGCCGCTGACCGCCCGTCGAGGAAAGGACGCCTTGATCGCCAGGGACGCGTCATCCTCGGTCAAGGACACGTCGACAGGATCGAGCCCGTAGAGTTCCGCGATGCTCTGCCGTGTCAGCACTCCGGACGTGCGCACCCGCTGGTAGGTGTCCCACCGGTCGAACATCACGTCGACCGTGACCACGAAGGGTCCGGCGTTCTTGGACCGGATCAGGGCTGCGAGCCGCCACAGGGGAGTGCCGGACTCCAGGTCAGCCAGGTCAGCCATGACTAGATCTCCTCCATCGTGACCCGGAACGGCGCGAGCGGGTCGTCGAGCTCGAGGACGTGGTTGCAGCAGAACTCGTAGACAGGACCGGCCGGGATGTCCGGCGGCGAGTACGGGAACGCGAGGTTGCTGACCAGCCCGGACCACTCAGGGACCGGGTGGTGCAGGATCGTGTGCCACGCAAGGGCGGCCACCGCGCCGGCAGACTCCTGAGTGCCGGCGACGACATCCACGACCACCCCGACCTCGTGCCCGACGTGGTCGCGGCAGGGCTCGCGCTCGCCCAGGCACCCGTCCCGGCCATAGACCCGGGTCGTCAGCGTGTAGTCCGTTCCAGCGTCGAGAAGCAGGCTGCGCATCGCCTTGTCCTGCACGGATGTGGTGGCCTCGTGCAGGAAACCGTCCAGGCGGCGCAGCACCAGGGGATCGCGGACACCTGCGACGACAATGCTGCGGAAACCGACGTGGCGCACTCCCTCGAGCCGCACGTCGTAGCGGCTCTTGGATGCGAAGCGGCTGCCCCGGACCCGCACCTCGCGGGGGCCTGCCGCCTCGTAGGTGCACGCGGATGTGTCCAACACGCCGGACGGCTCGATGATGTGGTACGGGTCGGCGTTCTCGTACAGGGAGTGCGCGGCGACACTGTGCGGTGTGCACGCCATCGCCTCGTTCGGCGGATGGACGACGAACCCGTCACCGTCGATGTCCGCGACCATGCAGTCCGGGTGCAGCCGCTGACGGACGGCGGCTGCACCGCATTCGACCACCTTCGCGGCATGCCACGCCGCGCCGGCGTCGCAGCCCTGCATCAACGGCACAGAGGCGAAGATCGCCGCGTCGCTGGCCCGACCCGCCACGACCATGTCGGCACCACCCTCGAGCGCGGACATGAACGGCTCGGCGCCCATCTGCGCCACGACTCGCTCAGACTCGGCGAGAGTGTCCTCGGTGAGCGGCGGCGCCGGATCCAGCGGGTGGATGCGCCTCTGCCTCAGCCACCGGATCAGGTCGTCGGTGTCGAGCTCGGCCTCGATGACCGCGAGTCGCAGATGCAGACCTTGCTCGCGAGCCAGGTCGCGTACCGTCTCCACTGTCCGTTGCAGGTGCGGCCTACCACCGCCTGTGCCGGCCGAACCGATCAGCAGCGGGATCTTGCGGGGCACCGCCGCCCCCATCATGAGGGCCAGGTCGCGGCGGATCGCCGCGGGTGAGGCCAGGCTCTCTCCCGCCCCCAGGTAGTACGGGCCTGCGTCCGTGCTTCCAGCGTCGCAGCCGAGGATGTCCGCGCCCTCCGACAGCGCCGTCCGCAGGGACTCCTCTCGGAAGCCGGTGCCGAGCTGCCCCGAGGCGGCGACCACCCGTGTCCCCATCGTCGGCCCCTTCCTACTCGGACGAGACCAACCGGATCCGGATGTCACGGGCGGTCTCGAGGTGCTCCCGGGAGATGCGTTCGGCGGCGTCGGCGTCACGGCGCAGGATGGCGTTGACGAGGTCGCGATGCTCGGCGAGGGCACTCTCCCATCGCCCTGGGGCGACCAGCGTGGTGTTGGGATAGCGCACGAGTGTCAGGTAGAGGCGTTCGATGACCTCCAGCAGCACACCGTTGTGCGCCGCCGTCCACATCGCCGAGTGGAACGCGCGGTTGAGCTGTACGCGCTGCTCGCCGCTCGGGTCCTGCTCACCCTCCATCCGCTCCAGCAGCTCCTCGAGACGCATCGCGTCGACGGGTGTGTGCCGCTCGGCGGCCGCACGCGCTGCAGCGGCCTCGAGCAGGCTGCGCACCTCGTAGAGCTCGTAGATCTGCTCGCGGCTGTGTTGACGTACCTGCAAGCCGCGCCGGCCGCGTTCGACGAGCCCGTCGTGTTCGAGGAGCCGGAGTGCCTCCCGTACGGGCGTGCGGCTGACGGAGAACCGTTCCGCCAACGCCGTCTCCACCAGCGG
>JBOHDD010000392.1:0-6088 GCA_050699155.1 Nocardioidaceae bacterium | reverse complement strand
ATGCGGACGGTGTCGCCTCGGTCGTGGGTACGCCGGACGGGGATGAGCAGGTGTTCGCCCCAGACACCCGGCGGTTCGCGCTGTCCGTGCTGCACCACGCGACCGGTGTCGACCTGCTGCGGCGGGTCACCGGTCCGCAGCTGTTCCTCTGCACGGATGGGTCGTTCGTGCTCCGCGACGCAGACGGGGGCGAGGTGGTCGTGACGACTGGGCAGTCGGTGTACGTGCCCGCCGCCGTCAGTGCCGTGAGCGCGACCGGTTCGGGCACTCTGCTGCGGGTCACCACCGGTCGGGCATCATGTGCGAGGCTCCCCTGAGGAGCCCCCTCACAGGAGAGGAACCCCATGAGCGCTTCAGGCGGCACCAAGGCCGTCGTGGCCGCGCTGCTGGCGAACACCGGCATCGCTCTCACCAAGTTCATCGCGTGGGCACTGACCGGCGCCTCGTCGATGCTGGCCGAGTCGATCCACTCGGTCGCCGACGCGGGCAATCAGGGGCTGCTGCTGCTCGGTGGACGCCGAGCGAAGCGTGAGGCGACGCAGGAGCACCCGTTCGGCTATGGGCGGGAGCGTTACATCTACGCGTTCCTGGTCGCCATCGTCCTCTTCAGCCTCGGTGGCCTGTTCGCGTTGTACGAGGCCTTCCACAAGTACGAGGAGGTCCACGCCGGTCACCCCAACGAGCTCCTCGAGGGCGGCCTGGGATGGGTCCCGATCGTGGTCCTGAGCGTGGCGATCGTGATGGAGTCGTTCTCCTTCCGCACCGCCATCAAGGAGTCCAACGTCGTCCGGGGCGAGCAGTCCTGGGCGCAGTTCATCAAGCGGGCGAAGGCGCCGGAGCTGCCGGTCATCCTGCTCGAGGACTTCGCCGCCCTGCTCGGTCTGGTCTTCGCCCTCATCGGCGTGGGGATGTCACTGATCACCGGCAACGCGTATTGGGACGTCGTGGGAACCGCGGCGATCGGGCTGCTGCTGGTCACCGTCGCCGTCGTGCTCGCCCTGGAGACCAAGAGCCTGCTGCTCGGCGAGGGGGCGAACCAGCCGGCCGTCGAACGCATCCGCGCCGCGCTGGAGGCCGAGCCCGACATCGAGCGGATCATCCACATGAAGACGCTTCACCTCGGTCCGGACGAGTTGCTCGTCGCCGCCAAGGTCGGTGTACGCCGTACCAGCTCGGCGGCCGAGGTCGCTGCCGCCATCGACGGCGCCGAGCGGCGCGTACGCGAGGTCGAGCCGGTGGCGCGGGTGATCTACCTGGAGCCGGACATCTACCGGGAGGACCGCCAGCCCGAGGCACCCGCGCAGGTCCAGGACGCACCCGAGATCTGAGCGGGTCGGGGCTTCTCCGCACGGGGCATTAGGCTGGTGCTGTCGCAAATCACCGCACCTGACAAGGACCCCGGATGGACTACAAGGTTGCAGACCTGTCCCAGGCCGACTTCGGCCGCCTCGAGATCACCCTCGCCGAGCACGAGATGCCCGGCCTGATGGCCATGCGCGAACGCTACGGAGCCAGCAGGCCCCTGGCCGGCGCGCGGATCGCCGGGTCGCTGCACATGACGGTCCAGACCGCGGTGCTGATCGAGACGTTGGTCGACCTCGGTGCCGAGGTCCGGTGGGCCAGCTGCAACATCTTCTCCACCCAGGACCACGCCGCCGCCGCTGCGGTGGTGGGACGGCAGGGCACGGTGGACGAGCCGGCCGGTGTACCGGTGTTCGCCTGGAAGGGTGAGTCGCTGGAGGAGTACTGGTGGTGCACCCAGCAGATCCTGTCGTGGCCCGACGGCGAGCGCGCCAACATGATCCTCGACGACGGCGGTGACGCCACCATGCTGGTGCACCTTGGCGTGGAGTACGAGAAGGCGGGCAAGGCGCCGGCGGTGGACTCGACCGACAACCCCGAGCTGCGTGAGGTGCTCAGGGTCCTCAACCGGTCCCTCGAGGAGGACGACACCCGCTGGACCCAGGTGGCCAACGCGATCAAGGGCGTCACCGAGGAGACGACGACCGGGGTGCACCGCCTCTACGAGATGCAGCGGTCGAACAAGCTGCTCTTCCCGGCCATCAACGTCAACGACTCCGTCACCAAGAGCAAGTTCGACAACCGCTACGGCTGCCGGCACTCCCTGGTCGACGGCATCAACCGCGCCACCGACGTGCTGATCGGTGGCAAGGTCGCCGTCGTGGCCGGGTACGGCGACGTCGGCAAGGGCTGCGCCGACTCGCTGCGCGGCCAGGGCGCCCGCGTGATCATCACCGAGATCGACCCGATCTGCGCACTGCAGGCGGCCATGGACGGGTACCAGGTCGCGACCCTGGACCAGGTGGTCGCAGACGCCGACATCTTCATCACCTCCACCGGCTGCAAGGACGTGGTCACCGCCGACCACATGGCGCGGATGAAGCACCAGGCGATCGTCGGGAACATCGGTCATTTCGACAACGAGATCGACATGGCCGGGCTGGCTCGGACGGAGGGCATCCGGCGCACCACCGTCAAGCCCCAGGTCGACACCTGGACGTTCGCCGACGGCCACAGCGTGATCGTGCTCAGCGAAGGCCGCCTGCTCAACCTCGGCAACGCGACCGGGCACCCCTCGTTCGTGATGAGCAACTCGTTCACGAACCAGGTGCTCGCACAGGTCGAGCTGTTCATCGGGACCGATGCCTACCCTCTCGGCGTACACACGCTTCCCAAGAAGCTCGACGAGGAGGTCGCGCGCCTGCACCTGGAGTCCCTCGGTGTCTCGCTCACCACGCTGAACGACGACCAGGCCGGCTACCTCGGTGTGCCGGTCGAGGGCCCCTACAAGTCGGAGCACTACCGCTACTGACGGGGGTTGGGAAGCTGTGCCGATGGATGCAGGGAGGTCGTCGAAGGGCAAGGTCCTCGTCGTCGACGACGACGCGGCCCTGGCCGAGATGCTGACGATCGTGCTGCGCAACGAAGGTTTCGACCCCGTCATCTGCCAGACCGGTGACCGTGCCCTCGGCCTGTGGCGCGAACATCGGCCCGAGCTGGTTCTCCTCGACCTGATGCTGCCCGGTAAGGACGGCATCGACGTGTGCCGCGAGATCAGGGCGGAGTCGGGGGTGCCGATCGTCATGCTCACGGCCAAGAACGACACGGTCGACGTCGTCCTCGGGCTGGAGTCGGGGGCCGACGACTACATCGTCAAGCCGTTCAAGCCCAAGGAGCTGGTCGCCCGGATCAGGGCACGGATGCGTCGGTACGACGAACCCGCTCCGGAGACGCTGAAGATCGGCGACCTGACGATCGATGTCGCCGGCCACTCGGTCAAGCGCAACGGCAGTCCCATCAACCTGACACCGCTGGAGTTCGACCTGCTCGTGTGCCTGGCCCGCAAGCCGTGGCAGGTCTTCACCAGGGAGGTCCTGCTGGAGCAGGTGTGGGGCTACCGGCACGCGGCAGACACGCGTCTGGTCAACGTGCACGTGCAGCGGCTTCGCGCCAAGGTCGAGACCGACCCGGAGCAGCCCGAGATCGTGCTGACCGTTCGCGGTGTGGGCTACAAGGCCGGCCCCGCGTGACCAGGATCTGTCCACGATGGCGACCTCGTCCGAGCTGACGCAGGGGCGCCGGCTGAACACCGCCCGGTCGGTCGCCACGGGCGCCGCCCGGGGGGTCCTTTCCCGGGTCACGATGGTGTGGCGTCGGCTCCGGTCGACATGGCGACGGTCCCTGCAGCTCCGGGTCGTGATCGGGACCGTGCTGCTGTCGAGCCTCGTCGTGGCCCTGGTCGGCTGGATGCTGCTGGGCCAGGTGACCACCGGCCTTGTGGAGGGCAAGCGAGCCGCGGCCCTGTCGGAGGCCGCCAGTGGCTTCGACACCGCACAGGACCAGCTCGACGCCGCGGACCCGAACAACTTCGACCCCGGCGCCCTGCTGCCGGACTTGTTCGACAGCCTCAGCAGCCGCGGGGACGCGAGCGGGCTGTACGAGGTTCTGCTGACCGGCCCGATCAACGCGCCAGAGGGCAGCGCCAGCCCGGCGGGCTCGTTGTACCTACCGGGAGCGAACCCCGACGACATCCCCGACGACCTGATGCAGCGGGTCAGCGACGAGCCTGGCACGTGGTGGTCCTACACCCGCATGGCCGACGAGCGCGGTGACCGGCTGGTCACGGTGCCTGCCCTGGCCGTCGGGTCACAGGTGAACCTGCCCGCGGACGGTGGGACGTACCTGTTGTTCTACGTGTTCCCGCTGACCGAGCAGCAACAGACCATCAGCGTCGTCCGTGGGGCCATGATCACCGCCGGGTCGCTGCTGGTCCTGCTCGTCGGTGCGGTGGCGTACTTCGTCATCCGGCAGGTCGTCACCCCCGTCGGGCTGGCTCGCCGGATCGCCGAGCGGCTGGCCGCGGGCCGGCTCGAGGAGCGGATGCAGGTGCGGGGCGAGGATGACATCGCCCGGCTCGGCAGCTCCTTCAACCAGATGGCGGCCAGCCTGCAGCGGCAGATCCACCAGCTCGAGGAGCTGTCGCGCGTCCAGCGCAGGTTCGTCTCCGACGTGTCGCACGAGCTGCGGACACCCCTGACGACGGTACGGATGGCCGCGGATGTCCTGCACGAGGCGCGCGGGGAGTTCGACGGGGCCACGGCCCGGTCCGCCGAGCTCCTGCAGGCCGAGCTGGACAGGTTCGAGGCCCTGCTCGGCGATCTGCTCGAGATCAGCCGCTTCGATGCCGGGGTGGCCGGTCTGGAGCTGGACGAGGTCGACCTCGCCGAGGTGGGCCGTGGGGTCGTGGAGGCGATGCGCCCGCTGGCCGACGCGCACGGCAGCGCGCTGGTGGTCTCCGACCCGGGACATCCTTGTATCGCCCAGGCCGACGTACGCCGGATCGAGCGCATCGTCCGCAACCTGGTCGCCAACGCCATCGAGCACGGTGAGGGCGGCGAGATCCGGGTCAGCGTGGGCTCGACCGCGGACGCGGCGGCGATCGCGGTGCGCGACCACGGTGTCGGGCTCCGTCCCGGTGAGGCGACCCTGGTCTTCAACCGGTTCTGGCGCGCCGACCCTGCGCGGGCGCGGACCACCGGCGGCAGCGGGCTCGGCCTGGCGATCTCGCTGGAGGACGCCCGGCTGCACGGGGGATGGCTGCAGGCGTGGGGCGAGCGCGGCAACGGCGCCCAGTTCCGGCTCACCCTGCCCCGGCTGGCCGGCGAGACCCTCGACAGGTCACCGCTCCCGCTGATGCCTACGGACGTGGTGCGCCCCTCGGTCGGGACGACCGCCTACGCCGGCATGGACGACCAGGGGGTCTGATGAGCCGTCCGACCCCTCGACACCTCAGGTGGGTGCAGGCCGCGCTGTTCGTGCTCACGCTGATGCTCGGCGCGGCCTGCGTCGAGGTCCCCGACAGCGGCCCGGTCCGCGCCGGGCCGGAGGTCGGTGCCGACGAGGAGCCGGTGCTGCGCTACGTGCCCCGGGGGCCGACCGCGGGCGCGGACCCGGTGACGGTGATCAACGGCTATCTGGATGCCATGCGTGCCTATCCGCCGAACCCCGGCATCGTCGGCCGCTTCCTCACCGACGAGGCCGTTGCCGAGTGGTCGCCGGAGGCTGGCGTGCAGATCTACACCGAGCGTCCGCAGATGGAGGAGGTCAGGTCCGGCGGGGTCGCGATCGAGACCCAGGTTCTGGCCCGGCTGACCGCTCGAGGCGAGTGGGTGGCGCCACCGGCGGATGCGCAGCGGCTGCGCAGGGAGTTCCGGCTGGAGCGGGAGAACGGGGAGTGGCGGATCGCCAACCCGGCCAGCGGGCTGCTGCTGCCGGAGTACGCCTTCGAGCGCTACTACCGCCCGTACTCCCTCTACTTCTTCGACCCTGCCCTGCGAATCCTGGTGCCCGAACAGGTCTACCTGCCGCAGGGTGAGCAGACGGCGACCCTGCTGCTACGCGGGCTGCAGCGCGGGCCCACCGATTGGCTGCGCGGTGCCGTCGACTCGCTGGTCCCGGTCACCGGGGACGCGGACGTGTCGGTCCCGGTAAGCGACAGGGGGGTTGCCGAGGTGCAGCTCAGCGCCGCCGCACGCGGGCTGGGGACCACCGAGCGCGAGCTGCTGGC
>JBOHDD010000391.1:0-2314 GCA_050699155.1 Nocardioidaceae bacterium | reverse complement strand
CGGCTCTGTCGAGGGCCTCGCGCACGAACATCCCGTGTGCCATCACGCCGGTCAGCCCGACGTCGCCCGACGGCTGCAGCCAGATCTCGTCGAAGCCGGAGGCGAGGTAGTAGGACACGTTGCCCGGCCCCATCTCGCCGTACGACTCCGACCAGCAGACGGTGCGCTTGCCGCTGCGGCGAAGGCGCTGCAGTGCGGTCCGCAGCTCGCCGGCCATCGCCAGCGACGGTTGCACGGCGCCGAGATGGGCGACCAGACCGACGACGCGGCTGTCCCGGGCGGCCTGGGAGAGACCCTCGACCAGGTGGCGCAGCACGGGTACGTGCCGCGTGCGCGCGGCCTCCAGCGGCGTGGTCGGCGGCGCCTCCAGCAGCCCGCGGGACAGGTCCAGCTCGAGCAGCACATGCGGCGCGTGCTCGCCGGGCAGGTGGTCTCGGACGCTTCGGGTCAGGGCAGCCGCAGTGGTGTTCATGGCGCCAGCCTAGAGCCGGAGCGAACCTGCCTGGTTTGTTGAGGTACGCAGGGTCTGACAGACTCGATGCCTGCGTGGAGGGGAGTATTCCCGCGCGGCGGTGTCGTCACCACGATGGCCTGCGTTCTGCGCAGGCATCCGGCCCGCCGGCCTCGTTTGTGCAGGTGAGACGAGGCGGAAGAGACCTCCGGGTGGACCCTTAGTCTGTCCGGAGGAGGTCAAAAGTCGTGGATGTTCCCGTATGGGTGTGGTGGGCGACGGTCGTGGTGACCATCTCCTTCCTGCTCGTGGACCTCGTCATCATCGGCCGTCGGCCGCACGAGCCGTCGATGAAGGAGGTCAGCCGGCACCTCACGTTCTTCATCGGGTGCGCGGTGCTCTTCGGGCTCGGCGTCTGGTACTTCGCCGGCGGGCAGTACGGCGGTGAGTTCTTCGCCGGCTGGCTGACCGAGTACTCCCTCTCGGTCGACAACCTCTTCATCTTCATCATCATCATGAGCAAGTTCGCCGTGCCGCGGCAGTACCAGCAGACCGCGTTGATGATCGGCATCGTGCTCGCGCTGGTGATGCGCGGCATCTTCATCGCCGTCGGTGCCGCCGCGATCGCGAACTTCTCCTGGATCTTCTACATCTTCGGCGCGTTCCTGGTCTACACCGCCATCCAGCTGGCCAGAGAGGGCCAGCAGAGCGAGGACGAGTTCGAGGAGAACCGTCTGATCCGGTTCGTCGAGCGGCGGTTCCCGGCCACCAAGGAGTACCACGGCATCAAGCTCGCGGTCCGGGTGGACGGCAAGAAGCTGGTCACGCCCATGCTGCTGGTGATGCTGGCGCTGGGCACCACCGACCTGCTGTTCGCGCTCGACTCGATCCCGGCGATCTACGGGCTGACCTCCGAGCCCTATCTGGTGTTCACCGCTAACGTGTTCGCCCTGATGGGCCTGCGCCAGCTGTACTTCCTGATCGGCGGACTGCTCAAACGCCTCGTCTACCTCAGCTTCGGCCTGGCCCTCCTGCTGGCCTTCATCGGCGTCAAGCTGGTGCTTGAGGCGCTGCACCTGAACGAGCTGCCGTTCATCAATGGCGGCGAGCACGTCGGCTGGGCGCCGGAGATCCCGATCTGGCTGTCGCTCACGATCATCGTCGGCATCCTGGCCGTGACGGCAGTAGCCAGCCTGCTCAAGACCGGCGGCAGGTCAACGGAGGCGGTCGAACAGCAGTCGCAGCAGGCCGAGGAGGCCACCGCGCGCGGCGACGGCCGGTCGTCCGACACGTCCGGCGAGTGAGGCCTCGAGGGAGGTTGACGGCTACGTCGAGGCGCTGACGGCCGCCGCCCAGATGTCGAGGCCGGAGTCCACCTGCTCGCCGTCCACGACCAGCGCGGGGATCATCCGTACGACGTTGTTGTGCGCGCCGCACATCAGCAGCATCAGGCCGCGCTCTCCGGCCGCACGCTGCACCCGTGCTGCGGTCTCGGGGTCGGGCTGCCCGTCGGGGCCCACGAACTCGTTGCCGAGCATCAGGCCCAGACCGCGCACGTCCCCGATCGCCGGGGTGTCCGCGGCGACCTTCTGCAGGCCGGTGACCAGCCGCTGCCCCATCGTCGCGGAGTTCTCCACCAGGTGCTCGCGCTCGATCACGTCGATGGTGGCCAGCGCGGCCGCGCAGGACACCGGGTTGCCGCCGTACGTGCCGCCCTGCGAGCCGGGCCATGCTTTGCGCATCAGCTCCTCGGGGGCGGCGATCGCCGACAGCGGGAAGCCGCTGGCGAGCCCCTTGGCGGTGATGACCACGTCGGGGCGTACGTCGAAGTGCTCGTGGCCCCAGAACCGCCCGGTGCGGCCG
>JBOHDD010000390.1:0-5207 GCA_050699155.1 Nocardioidaceae bacterium | reverse complement strand
CGGCAAAGGCATGCTGCTCGCGCTGCACCTCGGTCGGCTCAAGGACGGCGACGGCATCCGCAACGAACAGGTCAGCCTCGGCAAGCTCAACAACGTCCGCGAGGCCCTGGCCATCGCCCGTGAGTGCCGTACCATCCTCGCCGCCAACGGCATCACCCTCGAGTACCCCGTGATCCGGCACGCCAACAACCTCGAGTCCGTCCTGACCTACGAGGGCACCAGCGAGATCCACCAGCTCGTCATCGGCCAGGCCCTCACCGGACAGTCCGCCTTCCGCTGACCGGACGACGGCGCACTAGCCCCGCGCGCCCGCCGTGCGCGACCGCCAGAGCAGCCACACGAAGTACGGCGTACCGAGCAGGGCGGTGAGCAGGCCCGCGGGCAGCTGGGCAGGTGCGATCACCGTGCGCCCGATGGTGTCGGCGACGATCACCACGACGACACCGACGAGGGCCGCGACCGGCAGTACCCGCGTGTGCGAGCTGCCGACGAGCGCGCGCGCGATGTGCGGGGCGACCAGGCCGACGAAGCCGACCACTCCCACGGCTGACACCGCGCTCGCGGTGAGCAGCGCGCTCACGGTGAGCATCGTCAGCCGTCGAGGGAGCAACCGGAGCCCCAGCACCTGCGGTGTGTCGTCATCGAGGGCCAGCAGGTCAAGGTCGCGCCGGGACCGCAGCAACACCGGAGCACTCAGTAGCAGGGCGACGGCCACCGGGAGCACCTGCGGCAGCGTCCGGCCGTAGGTGGACCCGGACAGCCAGGTGAGCGCCTTGATGGAGTTGTAGGGGTCGGTCAGGACGACGATCACAGTGATCAGCGCGGTCGAGCCTGCGGACACCCCGATGCCGATCAGCACCAGCCGGTCCGAGCTCATGCCGCCTCGTGCCGCCAGCCCGAACACCACGGTGCTGGCCACCGTCGCGCCGACCGCGGCGGCGCCGGCCACGGTCCAGATCCCCGCGTGCGGCGCCACGGTGATCACCCAGACCGCGGCCACACCGGCACCGCCGGTGACCCCCAGGATGCCCGGCTCGCCGAGCGGGTTACGGCTCACCGCCTGCACCAGGACGCCGGCCACCGCCAGCGCAGCGCCCGCGAGCACCGCGGCCAGGACACGGGGCACTCGCGTGTCCAGGACGAACGTCGTGATCGGACCTGCGCGGCCGGTCGCCCAGTTGGCGATGTCGCCGGTGAGGAGCATGGTGTCGCCCAGCAGGAGCCCGCCGACCACCGCCGCTGCGGCCACACAGGCGGCGACGATGGCGGTGCCCACGAAGCCACGGCGGCTCCGCAGGCGGGCCGAACGTGCAGCAGGGGCCTGCCGGGTCGGCCCGGAGTCGCGGAAACGGAACGCCATCACCACCAGGAACACCGCACCGAACATGCTGGTGACCACACCGGTGGGCACCTCCACGCCTGCCTGGGCCCCGAGGAGGAGCCGCAGCACCACCTCTGCGCCGAGCGTGACGACGACGCCGGAGACCGCGGCCATGGGGAGCAGTACGCGGTGTCGCAGCAGACCGGGCACGGCCCGCGCGCTCAGCCGCACCAACGCGGGCGCGCACAGCCCGACGAAGCCGACCGGGCCCGCGACCGTGACGGCCGCCGCGGACAGCAGTACGGCGGACAGCACGGCCACCAGCCGCAGGCGGCGCACGCGAACACCGAGGACGGCGGCCGCGTCGTCACCGAGCGAGAGGATGTCCAGCCGCCGTGCCGCCAGCGCCAGGCCGAGGACGCCGGTGCCGACCACGGGGGCCATCTGGGTGACGTTCCCGAGGCCGATCTGGGCCAGCGAGCCGCTCCCCCAGGCGAACAACCCGACGGTCTCCTCCGCGTTCAGCAGCAGCAGGACCATGGTGAGCGCGCTCAACGCCAGCGCGATCGCCGAGCCGGCGAGGACGAGCCGGGTCGGACCCGAGCCGTCACCGGCCGACAGCGTCAGCGCCAGCCCGGCCGCGAGCAGACCGCCGACGAAGGCCAGCCCGCCCCGAGGCAGCGCGGGCAGCGACACCCCGACGGCAGCGGCGGCGACCACCGCCAGGTGGGCACCGGCGTTGACCGCGAGGGTGTCCGGTGATGCGAGCGGGTTGCGTGAGACCGACTGCAGGGCTGCACCGGCCACTCCCAGCGCCACCCCAACAAGCACCCCGGCCAGCAGCCGTGGAACCCGTGAGTCGATGAGCACGGCGGCGGCCAGGTCGGTGCCCTCTCCGGTCATCAGCCGCGACAGGTCGCCGGGGTCGACGGCGGCGGTGCCCTGCGTGAGATGCACACCTGCGAGCACCACGGCGGTGCCGAGCGCAACCGCCATCGCTGCGAACAGCCGCACGGAGCGTGCGGGAGCGGCCGCGGGGTCGTCGCTCGTCGCCGCCGCCTCGGCCGGCGCCGCGCCCGGAGCCGTCATGCGAGCACGATCAGGCCAGCTCCGCGACCAGCGCGTCGACGTACTGGCCCATCGACGCCGGTCCGCCGAACATCCAGATGCCGTCCGGCAGCCGGTGCACGTCGTGGCTCTTGACGAACGGCAGCGACCGCCACACCGCGTTACCGCCGAGACCGTCGCTGAACGGGTCGGGGCCGCCCGCCTTGTCGTTGTGGTAGTAGACGAAGTGGTCGACGTTCTTCAGCCGGGTCAGCCCCTCCACGTCGGTCTCGTCGAGCCCGTAGCTCGGATCCCCCTTGCCCGGCCACGCGTTCTCCATCCCGAGCCTCTCGGCGACGTCGGAGACCAGCGAGCCCTCCGCGAACGGGCGGATGTACACCTGACCGGCTTCGACGTAGCCGTCGCCGAAGAAGAACCGGTCGCCGGACAGCCCGGCCTGGGCCAGGGCCTCGCGACCCTCCGCCAGCTTGGCGTCGAACGCCGCCAGCAGCTTGTCGGCCTTGTCCTCGCTCCCCGTGGCCTCGGCGACCAGCTGAAGGTTCTCGCGCATCTGGCCGATGCCGTCGGAGGCGTCCGCCGAGCGCAGCACCATGACGGGCCCGAGCTTCTCCAGCTGGCTGATCGCGCCCTGCGGCAGGTCGGTCGTGGCGACGATGAGGTCCGGGCGCAGGCTGGCGATGGAGTCCATGCTGGGCTCACCGCGGATGCCGACGTCCTTCACCGAGCCGCTGAGCGGCTCGGCCTTCACCCAGGCGTTGTACCCCTGGACGTCCGAAACACCAACCGGCTCGACCCCGAGCGACAGCAGGTGCTCGGCCGCGTTCCACTCCAGCGCCACCGTTCTGGTGGCGGGGCCATCCAGCGTGATCTTCTTGCCGCGGGAGTCGGTGAGGGTGATCTGCTCGCCGCCGTCGGCGGACTGTGCGCCGGCAGGCGCCTCGGTGGTGCCGCAGGCGGACAGCAGCAGCGCCGCGAATGCGGTCACCGCCAGGAACAAGGTACGCAAGGAGCTCATGCCTTCCTCATCTGGTTGGTTGCCGTTCAGTCACCGTGCCGGCGGCAGCGCCGACGGGGCGGACCGCGTGCCGTCCGACGGCCGTCGTACGCAGTGCACCCGTGACCGGGTCCACGTCGACCTCCACGCGGATCCCGTAGGTGTCGGTCAGCGCCGCGCTGGTCAGCACCTCGTGGGGACGCCCGACGGCCCGGACCCGTCCGTCGTGGAGCAGGGCGAGCGCGTCAGCGACCGCTGCGGCCTGGTCGAGGTCGTGCAGCACCAGACCGACCGCCACCCGCTGCTGGTCCGCGAGGTCGCGCACCAGGTCCAGCAGCTCGACCTGGTAGCGGAGGTCGAGGTGTGTGGTCGGCTCGTCGAGCAGCAGCACGCCGGTCTGCTGGGCCAGGCAGCTCGCCACCCACACACGCTGCAGCTGGCCGCCCGACAGCTCGTCGACGCTGCGCTCCGCCAGCTGCTCCACCCCGGTCAGTGCGAGGGCATCCGCGACGACGGCGGGGCCCTCGGCGTCGGCGGCACGCCACCGCCCCCGGTAGGGGTGGCGCCCGAAGCCCACCACGTCGCGGACGCTGATCCCGGTCGGTGTCGGGCGGCTCTGCGCCAGCAGGGTCACCCGCTGTGCGAAGTCCCGGCGGCTGAGCGCGAGGGCGTCGGCGGCGTCGGCCAGCTCGACCCGCCCCCGCGCCGGCGTATGCAGCCGTGCGAGCGCGCGCAGAAGCGTCGACTTGCCGCTGCCGTTCGGCCCCACAAGCGCCGTGACCCGGCCCCGGTGGAGCTCGACACTGGCACCGTGCACCACGACGTCACCGTGGTAGGCCAGGTCGAGATCCACGCCGCGCAGCGCACTGGGTCGGTCTTCGGACATAGAGCAAAGGTTAGCCATACCTAACTATGGTTGGCCAGCCGGGCCCCGCCGACGGGCTCGGTGGCCGGCTACTGCTCGCGCATCGCCCACGGCGAGCCGTAGGCCATCAGCATCTTCAGGAACGGCTCGGCGTCGAACGCCTCCGGGCCCAGCACGCCGGTGCCCGACCAGCTGCCGTTGCCCAGCAGCTCGAGCGCCACCACCGGGTTCAGCGCCGTCTGCCAGACGACACACTGGTGGCCGTACTCGCGCATCGACCACTCGTTGTCCACCACGTGGTAGAGGTAGGTCGACCGCGGCCGGCCGTCCATGCCGGTACCGGTCACCCACAGGCCCGCGCACGTCCTCCCACGCATCCGGTCCCCGAGCGCCGCGGGGTCGGGCAGGCACGCCGCGACGACGTCACGCGGGCTGACCTCCGCGCCACCGACCCGCACCGGGTCGGTGCGGTCAAGGCCCAGCCTGTGCAGGGTCTTGAGTACGTCGATGAACTCCTGTCCGAGCCCGTACTTGAACGTCGCGCGACGGGCCTCGACCCACCGCGGCATCAGCATGACCTCCTCATGCTCGACGTTCACGCATTCCACCGGCCCGATGCCCTCGGGGAAGTCGAACACCTCCGGCTCGCTGAACGGCTCGGTGGTGAACCAGCCGCGGTCCCTGTCCCAGACCACCGGCGGGTTCAGGCACTCCTCGATCGTGGTCCAGATGGAGAAGCTCGGCGCGAACCCGTGGCCGTCCACGCTCAGGTCGGCGCCGTCGCGGACCGCGAGCGTGTCGATCTCGCTGAACAGATGGTCGGCGGCGTACCTCGCGAACACGTCGGACAGCCCCGGCTCCACCCCGATCCCGACCAGGGCCAGCCGGCCCGCCGACTCCCAGTCGCCGGCCACCGCGAACTGCTCGTCACCGAGCTTGACGCCGGTCTTCTCGTACGG
>JBOHDD010000389.1:0-4914 GCA_050699155.1 Nocardioidaceae bacterium | reverse complement strand
GTCTCACCCAGGCGTCGGACAACCGCCACGCCCGAGAGCACCACCGCCACGAAGGCGACCAGGCCGATGACCACGATGGCGATGACGAAGCGAGTCGCCGAGTCGTGTCGGCTCTTCACACGGTGATGGTACGGCGGTGCCACCGCCGGTGTGACGGTTTTGGCATGCTCGTCCGATGATCCTGCAACGCCTCGCCCGCATCAGCCGTATCGACCTCGCCATGCTTGTGCTCGCGCTGGTCTCGGTGGGCCTGCTGCTGTACGTCTTCCTGGCCGACGTCACGCCGCAGACCCGTCGGCTGGTCTACCGGGTGGACGTCGGGATCTGTGCGGTGTTCGCCGTGGAGTTCGCCTGGCGCTGGCGACGCGACGGCTGGTCGCGGCGGTTCCTCGCCCGCAACTGGTACGAGATCCTCGGCATGATCCCCGTGTCCCACCCCGCGCTGCGCAGCTTCCGGCTGTTGCGCGTCGTGCGGGTCGTGGTGCTGCTGGTGCGACTGGGGTACGCCGCCGACCGGGCCTTCGGGGAGGAGTTCACGATCCGGCTGGTCGGCAGGTTCTCCAGCACGATCGTCGAGGTCGTCAAACGCCCGATCACGGTCGCAGTGCTCGACGAGGTTTCCGACGTACTCCGGGCCGGGCACTACACCCAGAACCTCGCGCGGGCCCTCGAGGAGAACCACGTGCACCTTCAGGCGATGGTGCTGGAGAAGGTCCGGGACGACCCGGCGACCGGGCGCCTGGCCGCGCTGCCCTTCTACGACGACCTGGTGATGGCCGTCAGCAACACGACCCTTCGGGTCGTCCAGGAGGTCCTCCAGGACCCGCGCACCGACGAGCTGGTGGCCGACATCCTCCGGGAGAACCTCGAGCAGATCCGGGTCGCCGTCCGGCAGAGACAGGGGGCGGTGGCCGTGTCACAGACCTCCTGACCTGCGCGTTCCGGGGTGTTGGGGACGCCCGTCGTAGTCTCGGAGCCATGGTTGAGGCCGACAACACCCGCCCCGGCACCCTCGGCGAGCTTAGGGCGAGGGGCTACACGCCTCGCTCGGTCAAGCAGGAGCTCAAGGACAACCTGCTGGCACGGCTGCGGGCCGGTGACGACCCGTTCCCCGGAATCGTGGGCTTCGAGGAGACCGTGCTGCCCGAGCTGGAGAGTGCGCTGCTCGCCGGTCACGACCTCGTGTTGCTGGGGGAGCGCGGCCAGGGCAAGACCCGACTGATGCGCAGCCTGGTCCCGCTGCTCGACGAGTGGCTGCCGGTGGTGGCGGGCTGCGAGATCAACGACGACCCCGAGGAGCCGGTCTGCGTGCGGTGCCGCGCCCTGCTGGGCGAGCAGGGGGACGACCTGCCGGTGGACTGGCTGCACCGGAACGACCGGTACGCCGAGAAGCTGGCGACCCCGGACACCAGCGTCGGTGACCTCGTCGGCGACGTCGACCCGGTGAAGGTTGCCGAGGGGCGCACGCTGGGCGACCCCGAGACGGTGCACTACGGCCTGGTTCCACGCACCAACCGCGGCATCGTCGGTGTGAACGAGCTGCCCGACCTGGCCGAGCGGATCCAGGTGGCGCTGTGCAACGTGCTGGAGGAACGCGACATCCAGGTGCGCGGCTACTCACTGCGGCTGCCGCTCGACCTGCTGCTCGTCGCGACGGCGAACCCCGAGGACTACACCAACCGAGGTCGCATCGTCACCCCGCTCAAGGACCGGTTCGGTGCCGAGATCCGCACCCACTACCCGCTGGAGGTCGAGGACGAGGTCGCCCTGGTGCTGCAGGAGGCGGCGCCGGCGGCGGAGATCCCCGAGCACATCGTCGAGGTGCTGGCACGGCTGACCCGGGCGCTGCGCGAGTCCGCGTCGGTCGACCAGCGCTCCGGCGTATCCGCACGGTTCGGGGTCGCCGCCGCCGAGGCTGTGGGTGGCTCCGCCCTGCGCCGCTCGGCCCGGCTGGGCGAGTCCGAAGCCGTGGCGCGGGTCTGCGACGTGCCGGCCGTCGTACCCACGCTCCTGGGCAAGCTGGAGTTCGAGATGGGCGAGGAAGGCCGCGAGCGCGAGGTGCTGGACCACCTGCTGCGGGTGGCCGTGGCAGACACCTTTCGGGAGCGGCTGGCCGGGCTCGACCTCTCCGGTTTCACCGACGTGTTCGCCGAGGGAGCCACGGTGGAGACCGGTGAGCTGGTGCCCGCGGCGGACCTGCTCGCGCAGGTGGGCACCGTGGCCGGGCTCGCCAAGGTGCTCGACCGGCTCGGCCACGGAGACGACGCGTCACCGGGAGTGGTCGCGGCCGCGGTCGAGCTGGTCCTCGAGGGCCTGCACCTGACCCGCCGCATCGACAAGGACGTCGTCGCCGGACGCACGGTGTACGGAGCGTAGCCGCGGATGGACGGGCACAGGGACCCCCGTCCGGAACCACACCGACGGTTCCGGTACGGCGCCTGGCGCGGCGGGCCGGACCCGCTCACCCCGCCGTACGACGTCCGCGCCGCGCTCGACGAGCTGGGTCATGACGTGCTCGCCGGCGGTGGGCTGCGGGAGGCGCTGCGCGACCTGCTGCGCCGAGGGCTCGACGACCGCAGCGGGCTGGACACGTTGACCTCGCGGGTACGCCGCCGGCGCGCGCAGGCGCGACGTCGTGGTGACCTCGCGGGGGTGCTCGACCAGGTCCGCGGTGCGCTGGACCAGGCACTGGCCGCCGAGCGCGACGCCCTTCGCGCGGCCGACGACGACGCGGCCCCGATGGCCGAGCTCGAGCTCGCCACCCTGCCCGATGACACCGCCGGCGCGGTGCGGGCGCTGGAGGACTATGCCTGGCGCTCGCCTGAGGCGGCACAGACCTACGAGTCGATCCGGCAGATGCTGCGCCGCAAGGTGCTCGACGCCCAGTTCGCCGGGATGCGAAAGGCGTTGTCCGGTGACGACCCCGAGGCGATGCAGCAGGTGCGCGACATGCTGGCCGACCTGAACGCCCTGCTCGCGGCACACGCGCGTGGTGAGGACACCACCGACAGGTTCGCGGAGTTCATGCAGCGCCACGGCGATCTCTTCCCCGAGGAGCCGAAGGACGTCGACGAGCTCATTGACGCACTCGCGCGGCGGCAGGCGGCCGCGCAACGGATGGCGCGGTCGCTGAGTCCCGCGCAGCGCGAGGAGCTGGCACAGCTGCTGCACGACGCCCTCGCCGACCCCGACCTGGCCTTCGAGATGGCACAGCTCGCCGACAACCTGCGAGCGCTGCGTCCGGGTCTGGACCGGTCGTCGCCGATGGACATGCGCCCCGGCGGGGAGGCGCTGGGGTACGGCGACGCGGTGGAGGCGGTGGCCGAGCTGGCCGACCTCGAGGCGCTGGAGAACCAGCTTGCCCAGGAACACCCGGGCGCAACGCTCGACGACATCGACGTGGAGATGCTGGAGCAGCAGCTGGGGTCACAGGCGGCGTCGGACCTGCGCGCCCTTCGTGAGCTCGAACGTGAGCTGGAGCGGCAGGGCTACCTGACCCGTGGTGACGACGGGATTCGGCTGTCCCCCCGCGCCGTGCGCCGTCTCGGGGAGACGGCGCTGCGACGGGTGTTCGCGTCGTTGGAGGCAGCAGCCTCGGGCGACCATGCGGACCATCGCACGGGTTCGGCCGACGAGCCCACCGGTGCCGCCCGGGCATGGGAGTTCGGCGACGAGCTGCCGATCGACGCCGTACGCACCGTCTCCAATGCGGTCCGGCGTCAGCCGGTCGCTCCCGGAGGGCGGCTGCGGCTGGCTGTGGAGGACTTCGAGGTCGTCGAGACCGAACGGCGCACCACGGCCGCGGTGGCACTGTGCGTCGACCTGAGCTTCTCGATGGTCCAGGAGGGCCGCTGGGGGTCGATGAAGCAGACGGCGCTGGCGCTGTCACACCTGATCGAGACCCGCTTCCGCCGTGACGCCCTGCAGGTCGTGGGCTTCGAGCGGGTGGCCCGCCGGCTGTCCCCGGTGGAGCTGGCCGGGGTCGAGCCTGAGTGGGTGCAGGGCACCAACCTGCAGCACGCACTGCTGATCGCCGGCCGTCATCTGCGTCGGCACCCGGATGCCGAGCCCGTCGTACTGGTGGTGACCGATGGTGAGCCGACCGCGCATCTGCTCGACGACGGGACGCCGTACTTCGACTGGCCACCGACGATGGAGACGTTGCGGGCGACGATCGCGCAGGTGGACGAGCTCGCGCGTTACGGTGCGACCCTGAACATCTTCATGCTCGGTGAGGACGCCGGGCTCGCGCGGTTCGTGGACGCGGTCGCCCGACGTGCCGGTGGTCGGGTGTTCACCCCGGACGTGTCCCGGCTCGGGGAGTACGTCGTCGCCGACTACCTGCGGGTGCGGCAGGGCCGGCGTCCGCGCTGACCACACCACCACCCCCGCGGCCGGGGTGCCGGATACCGATTCGGGCAATCTCGGGACGTACCGGCTCCAACCCGCCGATGATGTCCCCATGCGACTGTTGGCAGCGCTGGTTCCGCCGGAGCCCGTGCTGGACGACCTGACGGCGGTCGTGCGCTCGGTACGCGGGGGCACGAACGAGCTTCGGCATGTCCCCGCGCACCTGCTGCACATCCCGCTCGCCAACTTCGGCAACGTCGGCCTCAACGAGACGGTGGCCCTGCGGGACGCACTCGCGGGTGAGCTCGCGACCCGGCCTCCGCTGGGGCTGCGGTTCCAGGGGGGCTCGGCACTGGACTTCCCCGGAGACGACTCGATCTGGGCGAAGCTGGGTGGCGACGTGGAACAGTTGGCCGCGCTCGGTGCGGTCGTACCCCGTGTGGTCCAGCGTCTCGGGTTCCTCGTCGACCGACGGCTGTTCCGGACCAGCGTGCGGATCGGTCACATCACACCCTCGACGAGCGCCGGCTACCTCGAGCGCGTGGTCGGCCGGCTGGACGGCTA
>JBOHDD010000388.1:0-9069 GCA_050699155.1 Nocardioidaceae bacterium | reverse complement strand
TGGCCTCGATGCTGTACCTCGACTACTCCCGCGAGCCCGGCGAGTGGACGCCCAACGTGCACGGCGGGCGGGAGAACCTCGAGGCGGTCAGCTTCATCCAGGAGATGAACGCGACCTGCTACAAGCGAGTGCCGGGCGTCGTGACGATCGCGGAGGAGTCGACCTCATGGCCGGGCGTCACCCGGCCAACCCATCTTGGCGGTCTCGGCTTCGGCATGAAGTGGAACATGGGCTGGATGCACGACTCGCTGGCCTACATGCACCAGGACCCGGTGCACCGGCAGTACCACCATCACCAGATGACGTTCTCCATGATGTACGCCTACTCGGAGAACTACGTCCTGCCGATCTCGCACGACGAGGTGGTGCACGGCAAGGGGTCGCTGATCCGCAAGATGCCCGGCGACAGATGGCGTCAGCTGGCCAACGTCCGCGCCTACCTCGCGTTCATGTGGGCCCACCCGGGCAAGCAGCTGCTGTTCATGGGCGGTGAGATCGGTCAGGAGTCGGAGTGGTCGGAGGCGCGGGAGCTCGACTGGTGGCTCCTCGACCACCCCGACCATCGCGGGGTGCACTCCCTGGTGCACGACCTCAACCAGGCGTACCGTGCCCACCCCGCACTCTGGGCCCTGGACCAGGACCCGGAGGGCTTCTCCTGGATCGACGCCAACGACGCCGCGAACAACGTCTTCAGCTTCCTGCGCACCGACGGCAGGGGGTCGACGGTCGCCTGCGTCGCCAACTTCGCCGCCGTACCGCGTGAGGGATACCGGCTCGGTCTTCCGGCGGCGGGGCTCTGGCGCGAGCTCATCAACACCGACGCCGAGGTCTACTGCGGCTCGGGCGTGGGCAACCTCGGTCGGGTCGAGGCGGTGGCCGAGCCCTCGCACTCCCGCCCGGCCTCGGCCACGCTGACCCTCCCCCCGCTCGGTGTGGTCCTTCTCGGGCTGGAGTCCGAGCCCGAGCGCGAATGAGGCGTACGGCGAACACCCTCGACGACGGGACCGTCCGTCTGCGACCTGTCGCGCAGACCGGCGACCCCGCGCTGCTGCTCTTCCACGTGGAGCACGCGGGGGCAGTCGTTGGTGAGGTGTCCCTGCGCCTTCTCGACGACCTCGTCGGTCAGCTGACCTGGTCGATCGAGCCGTCCCACCGCCGGCGGGGGCTTGCCACGCGTGCCGTGCGGCTGCTGACCCAGCATGCGCTGACCGACCACCAGATGGCGCGGGTGCAGGCGTACGTGGACCCGCGCGACCACGCCTCACTGCGGATCGCCGGACGCTCCGGCCTTCGCCGTGAAGGCGTTTTGCGTGGGCTGAGATCGTACAGTGGCTTGGACCGTAACCACGGTGGCCGCCGTAACCACGGTGACCGTAACCACGGTGGCCGTAACCACAGGGACGACGTGGTGGTGTTCGCCCGGCTGTCGCATGACCCCGAGCCGCACGAGCCCGAAGGGTTCCGGGCGCTCCTCAACGCCGGGCTTCCGCGCAAGCGGGTGATCGCCCAGCTCGCGATCCGCGACCGGCTCGACCGCCTGCTGCTCTGCCAGCTCAGCTACAAGCCGGACTGGGACCTGCCCGGCGGCGTCGTCGAGGTCGGCGAGTCCCCGCGGCTCGCCGTGGCACGCGAGGTGCGGGAGGAGCTCAGCCTCTCGGTGCCCGGCGGTGGCCTGCTGGTTGTCGACTGGCTGCCGCCGTGGAGCGGCTGGGACGATGCGTGCACCCTCGTCTTCGACGGCGGCGTACACCCGGCGGAGCTCACCGACGGCATCGTCCCGGAGCCTCGGGAGATCCGTACGGCGGAGTTCTGCGACGCCGAGCAGATCCGGCAGCGGTGCGCCGACTTCACCGCACGCCGTGCCCTCGCGGCGCTCGCCGCCACCCCGGGTCGGCCGCGCTACCTCGAGAGCGGCCGGGAACCCGACTGGTAGGCAGCCGGCCGCCCGGTCAGGACCCCTGGCCGTCGACCACCCCGCCGTACTGACCGATGAGACTCGGCCGGCCCTGACCCTGCGGCGGGATGAACATCAGCATCTGATGGGTGTAGTCGAGTGTCGCCGAGCGGTAGACCCGGCCAGGCAGGTACGCAGCGGCGTCGGCGTTGTCCTCCCAGTCGATGAAGCTGTTCGCGTCGACGCTGTAGGAGTCGATGCGCGACAGGGTCCCGAAGACCAGGACCCCACCACCCTCGACCCGCAGCGCGAAGTCGGGTGGCTGCGCGGTCCACGTCTGCTGGAAGGTCGCGAACGGCAGCGACTGCTGGGTGCGCTGGAAGGCCCGCGTCTGCTCGAGGAACGCATCCGGTGCGAAGAGGCCACTTGCGCTGTCCTGGCCGGGTGTCAGCTCCGCGGCGTACTGCGAGAGCACCCTGGTCGGCGTCAGTCCGGTACCGGTGGCGTCGTCGCGGGTGACCGTGACGGCGGCACCGGCGCTGTCGGTCACGACGTCCGGAAGCGCGGCGTCGCCGGTCATCTCCGGCGCCATCGTCATCAGCCAGGGAGAGACCGAGTCGGCCCGTTCGAACACCGCGACCCGTTTGGTGCCACTCGCGCGGTCCGGGACGACGACGACGAACCACAGCGGGTACGCCGCGAACCGTGGCGCGATCACCCGCTCCAGTGGTCCGAGGTCCATCTCCGGATGTGCACCGGTTTGGTCGACCCGCGCACTGACGAAGTAGGCGCCTTGGTCGATGTCGAGCAGCTCACCGCCTTCGATGTCGGGGAGCAGCGAGCCGTCCAGGTCCTCGTCGGCCTGCTGCCGGACGGCGTCGTACCGGCCCAGCACGGCACGTGCCGAGCTCTCGGTCGCGCCCGGCTTGGTGATGACGGCGGTGTCCTTGCGCACCGGGATCATGCATGCCGCCAGCAGCAGCGTGAGGCTGAGGACCAGGACGACGAGTCGGGGTCTCACGGCGTACCCCCGAGGGCCTTCTGCCGATGTGCGTGCGTGCCCGGAGGAGTCACCCGCGTCGTCAGCACCGCCCAGCCGAACACCACGATGCCGAGCCCGAGGACGACCGAGGCGAGACCGACGACGAAGATGCCCGGCACGTCCAGTGCAGCGGTCACGTCCACCGTGAGCCGGTCGCGACCGTCCTCGTCGAGGATCACGACGTCGGCGGCCACGTCAGGAAGGTCCCAGTCGAGCACCACCCGGCCGCGCCCCTGCTCCTCGGCGATCCACCAGTCGACCTGTCCAGGGTCGCTCTTGGGGACGCCGCTGCCTCCGACGCTCTCCGTTGAGATCTCCCACGGGATGCTGATCGTCTCGACCCGCAGCCGCGGCGTGTCGCCGAGGAGGTCACGGACATCGACGTCGTGTCCCACCCCGACGAAGATGTCGCGACCCGGGTCGGTGCTGGTCACGGTGAGCTCCACCGGTGGCCCTGCATAGGCCAGCGCCTCCGGAGCGGTGACGATCGCCGATCCGCTCGAGGAGAGGCGATGGGGCCCGGTGCTCATCTTGTCGTCCGGGCCGAAGGCCACCGCGAGGAGACAGCCGAGCAGCACGCTGAGCACACCAAGCGCGATGAGCGCCACGCCTCCCGGTCGCCGCATAGCGACCGAGGCTAGTCGGGGGCCGGTCAGAACAGTGCGTTGGCCAGCCGTGTCCGGAAGGTGAGGACCCGCGGGTCGTCGTTGCCGACGATCTCGAACAGCTCCACCAGATGGGTGCGCACCCGGTCCCGCTCGTCGCCAGCGACCCGGCTCACGGTGCTGACCAGCCGGTCGAAGGCGTCCTCCACGTGCCCGCCGAGCAGGTCGACGTCGGCGACCGTCATCTGCGCCCCGACGTCGGACGGGTCGGCGGCCGCCGCCTCCCTGACGGCGTTGAGGTCCACCTCGCGGGTACGGGCGACCAGCCTGGTCCGTGCCAGGCCGGTCCTGGCCTCGGCGTCACCGGGGTAGTCCTGAAGCACCTTCTCGTACGCCGCGACCGCCGCGTCGAGGTCGCCCGTTGCCAGTGCCTCCTCGGCCTGGGCGTACTTCGGGTCCGACACCGGCTCCTCGTCCTCGCCGGGTTCCGCACCGACCGGCTGTCTCGGCTCGACCCGGCCCGTCATGCCGTTGGCCACGGCGGTCTGCACCACCTGGTTGAGCACCTGGCGCAGCTCGTCGACGGGGATCGGCTCCTGCGTCAACGGTGCGAGCTGGCCCCCCAGCGCGACGGCCACCAGCGGTGCGCCGGGAACGCCCACGGCCTCCACGATCTGTGGGTTGGCGTCGACGTCGACCTTGGCGAACAGGAACTTGCCGGCGAACTCGTCGGCCAGGGTCTCCAGTGCGGTGTTCAGCTCGAGCGAGGCCGGCACCTGCGGCGACCAGAAGCTGAGCACCACCGGCACCTGGGCCGAGCGCTGCAGCTCGGACTGGAAGTTGGTCTCGTCCAGGTCCACGCTGTAGGCGCCAGCGGCGGCCGGGGACCCGCCCGCCGCGGGACGACCCGCGGCCGGGCCGGCGGACTTCAGCGAGGAAAGGTCGACGGCGCCTGGCCGCGAGAAGGGGACAGTCATGCCCCCATCCTAGAAGCGGGCAGGTTCGCGGTACTCACCCCACTCGGCGCGCAGCACGTCGCAGATCTCACCGAGCGTCGCCTCGGCCCTGACGGCGTCGAGCATGGCGGGGATCATGTTGGTGTCCGTGCGAGCGATCTCCACCATGTGCTCCAGTGCGGCGGTCACGGTGGCGTCGTCGCGTGCACTCCTGCGTTCGCCGAGTTCCCTGACCTGTTCGGTCTCGACCTCGTGGGAGACCCGCAGGATCTCGAGCCCCTCGGTGACCGAGCGGGTATGGCAGTTGACTCCGACGATCTTCTTGTCGCCCTTCTCGAGCGCGGTCTGGTACTGGAACGCGGCCTCCGCGATCTCGGACATGAACCAGCCCTCCTCGATGCCGAACAGGATCCCTCGGGTCATCGGCCAGACTCCGTGCGGACCGTCGGCGGTGCTGCGGCGTACTCGCTCAGCCAGACCTTCAGTGTCCACGGCCTTCAGCCCAGTGCCACCGAGCTCGAGGATGCGGTCGAAGATCACCATCGCCTCGGCCTCGAGCTTGTCGGTCAGCGCCTCGACGTACCAGGAACCGCCGAGCGGGTCGGCCACGTTGACGACTCCGGTCTCCTCCATCAACACCTGCTGGGTGCGAAGGGCGATCTCGGCGGACCGCTCGGAGGGCAGGGCCAGCGTCTCGTCGAGGGCGTTGGTGTGCAGGCTGGTGGTGCCGCCGAGCACGGCGGCCAACGCCTCGACCGCGGTGCGCACGACGTTGTTGTAGGGCTGCTGGGCCGTCAGCGAGACCCCGGCAGTCTGGGTGTGGAAGCGCATCCACTGGGCCTTCTCGGTCCTGGCGCCATACACGTCGCGCATCCACCGCGCCCAGATCCGGCGCGCGGCACGAAACTTCGCGACCTCCTCGAAGAAGTCGACGTGGCTGTCGAAGAAGAACGACAGACCGGGCGCGAAGCGGTCGACGTCGAGCCCGCGCGAGAGGCCGAGCTCGACGTACCCGAACCCGTCGGCGAGCGTGTACGCAAGCTCCTGCGCGGCCGTGGAGCCGGCCTCGCGGATGTGGTAGCCGGAGACGCTCAGGGGCTTGTAGGCCGGGATGTCGTTGGCGCAGTACTCCATCAGGTCGCCGATGAGACGCAGATGCGGCTCGGGCTGGAAGAGCCACTCCTTCTGTGCGATGTACTCCTTGAAGATGTCGGTCTGCAGTGTGCCGTTGAGCCTGCCGATGTCCGCGCCCTGGCGCTCGGCTGCCACGAGGTACATGCAGAAGACGGGCACCGCCGGCCCGCTGATCGTCATCGAGGTGGTGACGTCCTCGAGCGGGATGCTGTCGAAGAGCAGGTCCATGTCGGCCGCGGAGTCGACGGCCACGCCGCAGTGGCCGACCTCGCCGAGGCTCTTGGGGTCGTCGGAGTCGCGACCCATCAGTGTCGGCATGTCGAAGGCCACCGACAACCCACCGCCGCCGGCGTCGAGGATCATCTTGTAGCGCTCGTTGGTCTGCTCCGCGTTGCCGAACCCCGCGAACTGCCGGATCGTCCACGTCCTGCCCCGATAGCCGGTGTCGTAGAGGCCACGGGTGAACGGGAACTCACCCGGCCAGCCGATCCGGTCGACACCCGCGTCGGAGGACGCGGCCTCCTCCGGCCCGTACACCGGCTCGACCTGCATTCCCGACAGGGTGCTGAAGTCGGCGTCGCGCACCCGCGACCTGGCGTAGCGCTCCTGCCAGCGCTGGCGTCCACTGGACTCGGTCATCTCGGGCTCCTCCGGATCGCGGCCCCTCCCTAGATAGTAGGACGTCCAACTATTCCGGTCCAACCCGCACGTCCAGGCTCTACCGCGTGTGGGTCAGAAGTCGCCGGCGGCGGCGCGGACCGGCCGCAGCAGGTCGAACAGCTGTTCCAGGCGCGGCTCGTCCAGGATCCGCAGGCCGAACCGGGCAGAGGTCAGCGCGCGGGTGGCCTCCTCGACGACGGTCCGACCCTCCTCGGTGATCTCGGCCAGGACCGCGCGTCCGTCGCTGGGGTGCCTGCGGCGTACGACGAAGCCCGCGGACTCCAGCCTGTCGACGGTCGACGTCACCGATGTGGGGTGCACCTGCAGACGCTCGCCCATCTTCCCCAGGGGCAACGAGCCGTGCCGGCTGAAGCTGAGCAGCACCAGTGCCTCGTACCTCGCGAACGACAGCCGGTGCGGCTTCAGGATCTCGTCCAGCTCGGCGAGCACGAGCTGCTGCACCCGCATCAGCGAGGTCACCGCGCGCATCTCGGGCACCGCGTCCCAGCGCTGCGCCCACTGGCGGGCAGCCTCCTCGATCGGGTCGAACGGCAGCCGCACGCGACGGGTCATGCCTCATGCTCCCAGTGGCGAGCCGGGCTGTCCCATCTGACGACCACCGGAGCCGCGCAGCCCGGACTGCTGGATCACCCGCTGGATCGTCAGGTCGCGCTCGTCCGGCCGGCCGACGTACCGGATATCGCGCAGCCCCTGCTCCTGGGCGGCGGACTCGAAGATGAAATGGCCGTAGCCGAAGACACGCCCCGAGAACGGCTTCTCGACGGAGATGTCGAGGATCCGGGCGATGGGCATGGTGGCCAGCCGCTGCCCGAAGACACCCTGGACGCGGAACACCCGCATGTTCGTGATCACGAAGCGGTCCATGAAGTGGTTCAGAGCCCGCCAGGCACCATGCAGCAGGACCGCCCAGCCGAGCAGGAGTGGCAGCCAGGCGATGGCCACCTTGCTGTAGAGGAAGACGACGAACAGCGCCGCGGCCACGAGGATCTCCAGCAGGGGGACGAGGTAGACGACCATGTGGTGGCGTACCTCGTCCACCACCTGCTCGCCCTCATCGGCGAGCAGGTGCCCCTCGATCCGTGGGTCGGCGAACGTCCGCCGCAGCCAGCCCGGCATCGAGCTCAGTCGGCAAGAGCAGTAACGAAGCGGACAATCTGCTCGAATGCGCTCATGACGGCCTCGCCGGCTCCCTGGATGGCCCCCGCTGCACCCTCGGGCTGCGTGAGCAGGTAGAACGCGGCGAAGGCCACCACCAGGAGCGTCAGTCCCTTCTTGGCCACGTTGGCCACCAGTCCTCCTCGGTCGGGGCAGCGCTCATGCGGCGCCACAGCACGTTCGTCCAGCCCTTGTTTCTACCCCACCTGCACGGTTTCACGCACGAGGCGCGCCCTCAGGGTACGGCGTAGCGGCCGTCGTCCATCTCCATCGCCGGCCCATCGGACAGGGCGAACACCACGGCTCGCTCGAACCGTCCCGGCCCCCAGAACCGGGCGCCGACCAGGGTCGCCAGGTCCTCCGAGCTCTGAGGGCCCTCCTCCTGCAGCGCCCGGACGATCTGCGCGATCTCCCGGCCGACGAACCGGTCACGGGGGCCCTCCGTCGTCGGTTTGGGGGGTGGCATCGGCATCGGGCCTCCTCCTCTCCTGCGTCGTCGCTTCCAGCTCAGGCCGATGTCTCCGCGGTCAGCGGCCTCGCGATGTTCGCCAGCGTCTGGCGCTCCGCCCGCACGCCGAGGAGCAGCTCGACCACACCCCGCCAGCACCATCAACCCGGCACCGATCAGGTAGCCGACGTTGACCATCGACGGGTCGCCGGTCTCGATCAGCTTCCCGAACAGCAACGGCCCGCTGATCCCGCCGACGGCGGTACCGATGGCGTAGAAGAACGCTATGCACAGGGCACGGGTCTCCATCGGGAAGATCTCGCTGGCGGTGAGGTAGGCCGCACTCGCACCCGCGGAGGCGAAGAAGAACGTCACCGCGCCGAGCAGCGTCAGCGTCACGGCCGTCAGCGAGCCACCGGCGAGCAGGAAGCCCGACACCGCGAGCAGGGCGCCGGACACGATGTAGGTACTCGAGATCATCGCGACCCGTCCGACGGAGTCGAAAAGGGGTCCCAGCAGGAGCGGTCCGAAGAAGTTGCTCAGCGCGAACGCGGCGATGTAGTAGCCCACGAGCCCCGAGCTGACACCGAAGAACGTCGTCAGCACCGTCGCATACGTGAAGAAGAACGCGTTGTAGAGGAACGCCTGCCCGACGAAGAGCGAGAAGCACAGCACCGTTCGCTGCGGGTACGTCGTGAACACCGTCCGGGCGATCAGGCCGAAGCCGATCGCGTTCCGCTGGCGGATGGTGATGGTGTCCCGGGGCTCGGGCAGTCGCCTGCCCTTCTCCTCCTCGATGTCGGTCTCGATGCCGTTCACGATGCGCTCGGCCTCGTCCTCCTGGCCGTGGATGAACAACCAGCGCGGGCTCTCCGGCACGTAGCGCCGTACCAACAGGATGCCGACCCCGAGGACGGCGCCGATCCCGAAGGCGAGCCGCCACCCGATGTCCGCGGCGAAGATGCTCGTGTCCAGCAGCGGGATCGACACCACCGCGCCGAACACCGCACCGAGCCAGAACGAGCCGTTGATGATCAGGTCCACGCGGCCACGGAACTTCGCCGGAATCAGCTCGTCGATCGCGGAGTTGATCGCGGCGTACTCGCCGCCGATTCCGAAGCCGGTGACGGCACGGAACACGCACAGGCTCGCAA
>JBOHDD010000387.1:0-3264 GCA_050699155.1 Nocardioidaceae bacterium | reverse complement strand
GGGTCATGTGCGCGAACAGCGGGTGCCCCTTGAGCTTCTCGACCACGGCGACCACACCGTCGTGCCGACCGACACGCAGGTTGTCGCGCTGACCCACGTCATGGGTGAGCACGACCCTCGAGTTGGCGCCGACGCGCGAGAGCACGGTCAGCAGGACGTTGCGTTCCAGAGACTGCGCCTCGTCGACGACGACGAACGCATCATGCAGGGAGCGTCCGCGGATGTGCGTCAGCGGAAGCACCTCGAGCATCCCGCGGTCGATCACCTCGTCGACGACGTCGCTGCTGGTGAGTGCGCCGAGCGTGTCGAAGACCGCCTGTGCCCACGGCGCCATCTTCTCCGACTCGCTGCCGGGTAGGTAGCCGAGATCCTGACCACCGACCGCGAACAAGGGGCGGAAGACGACGACGCGCTTGTGCTGCCGGCGCTCGAGGACCGCCTCCAGACCGGCGCAGAGCGCGAGCGCGGACTTGCCGGTGCCGGCCCTGCCGCCGAGGGAGACGATCCCGACGTCGGGGTCGAGCAGCAGGTCCAGGGCGATGCGTTGCTCGGCGGAGCGGCCCCGGATGCCGAACGCCTCGCGGTCGCCGCGCACCAGCCGGACCTGCTTGCCGGCGGTGACCCGGCCAAGGGCGTGGCCGCGTTCGGACAGCAGCACCAACCCGGTGTGGCAGGGCAGCTCCCGCGCGGCAGCAAGGTCGACCTCGCCCTCCTGGAACAGGGTGTCCACGTCCTCCGCGGTCGCCTCGACCTCGGTCATCCCGGTCCAGCCGGACTCCAGTGCCAGCTCGGCGCGGTACTCCTCCGCGACCAGCCCCACCGCTGACGCCTTGACCCGCAGCGGGAGGTCCTTCGAAACCAGCGTGACGTCCTTGCCCTCGTTGCTGAGGTTGCGGGCGACGGCCAGGATGCGGGTGTCGTTGTCGCCCAGGCGGAAGCCGCCCGGAAGGGCCTGATCGTCGGTGTGGTTGAGCTCGACGCGGACGGTGCCGCCCGCCTCACCGATGGGGACCGGCTGGTCGAGACGGCCGTGCAGCACACGGAACTCGTCCAGCATCCGCAGCGCGGAACGCGCGAAGTACCCGAGCTCAGGGTGGTGCCGCTTGCCCTCGAGCTCGGTGATCACGACCACCGGAAGAACCACCTCGTGCTCGTCGAAGCGCCGAAGCGCGAACGGGTCGGCGAGCAGGACGCTGGTATCCAGGACGTAGGTACGCCGGGTGATGTCGCGCGATGCAGCCACGTTCGTCCCCTCACGGGCCCACGCGCATCCGGCGCCGGCCCTGACTCAACGATGGACCGGGACCGAGCCCGGGGACCTGGATGCCGGTCCCCCCAGTGGTAAGTGCAGTGGTAGGTGCACTGGCGGGCCTCCCGAACGGCCGGCTTCACCACCGGCCGTCTCTGGTGAAGTTACCCGCCGAGTCTCCCCCGCCGTTCGCGCGACACGCCCGACCGCAAGGTGAAGGGAGGATGTCCATCCGGTGCACCCCCCTTCACTCGGTGACGCGTCAGTCTTGCACCGACGGAGAATGCCCTCAGGCGCCGAACCTGCGCTGCCGTGCGGCGTACGACCGGATGGCACGCAGGAAGTCGACGCGACGGAAATCGGGCCACATGGCCTCGCAGAAGTAGAACTCCGAGTGCGCGCTCTGCCAGAGCAGGAACCCCGAGAGCCGCTGCTCCCCCGACGTCCGGATCACCAGGTCGGGGTCCGGCTGGCCCTTGGTGTAGAGGTGGTCGGCGATGTGCTCCACGTCGAGGATCTCGGCGAGCTCCTCGATCGTGGTCCCCTTGGAGGCGTGCTCGTGCAGCAGTGAGCGCACCGCATCGGCGAGCTCGCGCCGACCGCCGTAGCCGACCGCGGTGTTGACGGTCATCCCGTCGTTGTCCTTCGTGCTCTCTGCGGCCGCCTTGAGGATCTCCGCCGTACGCGAGGGGAGCAGGTCGGGCGCGCCGACCGGGTTGACCCGCCACTGACCGGAGTTGGCCAGCGTGCCGACGAGCTTCTCGATGATGCGCAGCAGCGGGTCGAGCTCGCGCGCCGGCCTGGCGAGGTTGTCGGTGGACAGTAACCACAGCGTGACCACCTCGACACCGATCTCGTCGCACCAGCCGAGGAACTCGTCGATCTTCTCCGCACCCGCGGCGTGGCCGGACTCCGAGGTGGTGCCGAACGCCCTGGCCCACCGGCGGTTGCCGTCGACGATGACGCCGACGTGCATGGGAAGGCGCTCGGGCGGCAGCGCACGGCGGACACGGCGTTCGTAGACCTCGTAGGCGATGTCCCACACGCTGCGCACCTCGGTGCCCGCCTCCTGACGATTTCTTGACCCAACTCACAAGGCTACCGCCGTGTGAACGGGCATCCGGATGGGTAAGTTCGCCACCAACCAGTACCCGCGCCACGAGTGACGACCCGCTTTCGCGACAGGAGAATGCCGGTGCACCCAGCCGAACGCCTGTCCTCCATGCAGGACGCCGTCGAGGATGGACGCGAGCGGCTGCGTGAAGGGGTCCGCGACGGCGTCGAGCTGATCAAGCCGCATCTGCGCGGCTGGCTGCACGCCGCGACCTTCCCACTGGCCGTCATCGCCGGGATCGTCCTGTTCGTGCTGTCGCCTACCGCCGACACACGCATCGGGTCCGGCGTGTTCGCGGTGTCGGCGATGCTACTTTTCGGCGGCAGCGCGTTGTTCCATCGCGGTCGATGGTCGCCGCGTACGTTCGACGTACTCCGTCGGTTCGACCACGCCAACATCTTCCTGCTGATCGCCGGCACCTACACGCCGTTCGCGCTGCTGCTGCTCGATGGCGACAGCCAGCGCATCCTGCTCCTGCTGGTGTGGGGCAGCGCGCTCGCCGGGATCGCTTTCCGGGTCCTGTGGCTGGGCGCCCCTCGCTGGATGTACGTCCCGGTGTACGTCGCGATGGGGTGGGCGGCGGTCTTCTGGATGAAGGACTTCGCCGACTCCGCCGGCGCCGCGGTGCTCACCCTGATCATCGTCGGCGGCGCGCTGTACTCCCTCGGTGGCCTGATCTACGCACTCCGGCGACCCAACCCGCTACCGCGATGGTTCGGCTTCCACGAGGTGTTCCACTCACTGACCGTGATCGCGTTCCTCACCCATTACGTCGGCGTGTCCATCGCGACGTACTCCCTCCGCTGAACCCGGCCCACGCGCCCCAGCCCCACGCGCCCCAGCCCCACGCGCCATGTAACCGGGTGTCCTGGGGCCTTCCCAAGGCGTAGGAGCCTTGGGA
>JBOHDD010000386.1:0-3477 GCA_050699155.1 Nocardioidaceae bacterium | reverse complement strand
CGGCGAGTGCATCCGGGCGACCGTGCTCGGTGCATCGCAGTACAGCGTGCAGCTGAGTGGGCGGACCAGCTACTTCTCCGACCCGAGGGTGGTGTTGCCGCGACGCAACCTGCAGGTGGTCAGCCCGTCGTACACGCTGGGCGAGACGGTCGACCCCGACGACCTGGCGGCGGCCATCCGCGGGCACCTCACGGCGTTCGACATCGACGGCGCGAACGCCGACGTGGCGCTCGCCTTCCGCTGGCATGGCAGCCCCTCGCACGAACGACTCCTCGGCTTCGCGTGCGGGGTCGTCCGCGGTCTGGGGGAGCGCATCCACCGAGGGCTACCGACCTGTCTCGTCCTCGACGGCGACGTGGCGCTGACGATCGGCTCGATCCTGCGGGACGAGCTCGGGGTCGACGGCGACCTGCTGGTGATCGACGGCGTCCGCCTCTCGGACTTCGACTACGTCGACATCGGCCGGCTTCGGGAGCCGTCGCACACGGTGCCGGTGACCATCAAGTCGCTCGTCTTCGGCCAGGATCCCGGCGGATGAGCACTACGGGCGGCTGTTCTGCGGTGTTTGAGCGGTTTGCCTGCTCGGTTGGGGATTGACGTGCGGGTGACTAATGGTTCTACCATTAGTCACCAGTCTAGATCGGGCAAGGAGCGAACGATGAAGGCGAAGCCCACGGCCGTTGCGATGCTGGCCACCCTCGTACTGGGACTTGCCGGGTGTGGTGGGACCTCTCCCACCGCCGAGGGCTCCGCCGCGGGCGGTGCCGCGGGCGGTGATGGTGACACCACCTCCGCACTGAAGAAGGTGTACGCCGAGCTGGAGGGGCTGGAGGGCGAGGCGCGCCTGAAACGACTGGAGGAGCTCGCGTCCGAGGAGGACGGGTCGCTCACCTTCTACACGTCGATGAACACCGAGGACTCCCTCCCGATCACCGAAGCGTTCACCGAGAAGTACGACATCGACGTCGACTTGTACCGCGCCTCCTCGTCGGATGTTCTCACCCGAGTGCTCCAGGAGGCACAGGCGGACTTCGCGGGCGCCGACGTCGTGGGGCTGAACGGGCCCGAGATGGAGATCCTCGACAAGAAGAAGCTGCTGCTTCCGCTCGACACCCCGATCCGGCAGGAGATCTTCCCGGACGCCAGATACGACACCTGGCTCGGTCTCTACCTGAACATGTTCGTGGCGGCGTGGAACACCGACACGGTGAGCGCCAGTCAGGCACCGAGCAGCTGGCAGGAGCTGCTCACCAACCATCCGGGCGAGCTCGCGATGGAGGCGGGGGACTGGGACTGGATGGCGGCCCTCGTGGAGGAGCACTTCATGGCCGACAAGGGGATGACCGAGGACGAGGCGGTCGACCTGTTCCGGCAGGCGGCGCGTGAGGCAACGGTGGTCGACGGCCATACGACGATGGCCAAGCTGCTGGCCGCCGGCGAGTACGACGTCGCAGCGTCGATCTACCAGCACGAGGCGCTGCAGCTGGAGGAGGAGGGCGCTCCGGTCGAGTGGGAGACCCCGTTGCAACCCATCATCCTGCGTCCGAACGGCATCGGCGTCAGCAGCGACACCGATGTGCCCGCCAGCGCTCTGCTCTACCTCGAGTACTGCATCACCGAGGGACAGCAGCACATCGCCGACATCCACCGCATGCCCGCGAACACCGGTTACGGCGATCTCACGGAGATGGTGGAGAAGTACGACGTACGCACCGTCGACCTGCCGCACCTCACGGCCACACGCGCCAAGTGGGAGAAGCTGTACGAGGAGATCATCAGCGGTTCGGGCGGGGAAGTCATCGAAGGCGAGTGACAGCCCGTGCTGATCGTGCGGGCATGAGCGAGGAGCAGGCGATGACCTACGAGGTGCCACGGTACGGCTCGGACGTGATGGTGGACGCGATGAAGGTCCACGGCCTCAGGTACGTGAGCCTGAACCCGGGCTCCTCGTTCCGAGGGCTGCACGACTCGCTCGTCAACTACAGCGGAGGCAGTCCGGAGATCATCGAGTGCCCGCACGAGAAGGTCGCGGTCGGGCTGGCGCACGGGTACGCCAAGGCCTGTGGTGAGCCGATGGGCGTGGTCCTGCACGACGTCGTGGGTCTGCTGCACGGTGCCATGGGGATCTACTACGCCTACCTGGATCGCGTGCCGGTGATGGTCTTCGGCGGGACAGGACCGATGGCACAGGAGCGTCGGCGACCCAACATCGACTGGATCCACACCGCGAACGTGCAGGGCAACGCCGTCCGCGACTACACCAAGTGGGACGACCAGCCGGCCAGCGTGCGCTCCGTGCCCGACACGGTCACGCGCGGCTACCGGGTCGCGATGAGCGAGCCACGGGGCCCGGTCTACATCTGCCTGGACGCGGGGCTGCAGGAGGACGAGCTCACGGAGCAGGTTCCGCCGGGTGACCCCGCGCGTTACCAGGTGCCCAGCCCTCTCGGCGCCTCACCGGTGGCCCTGGACCGGCTTGCCGCGATGCTCGTCGCCGCCGAACGGCCGGTGGTTATTCCCGGGTACGCCGGCCGGACGCCGGAGGCGTTCACCCAGCTCGTGGAGCTCGCCGACCTGCTCGGTGCCGGTGTCGTCGACACCAACATCAGGCTGAACTTTCCCAACCGCCACCGGCTCAACGTCACCGGCTCCGATGCCGTTGCAGACGCCGACCTGGTGTTCTTCGTCGACGTCAAGGACATGGGCAAGCCGACCCAGGAGCTCGACCGGCTGACCAGGACGGTCCGTTCGTTGATTCCCGAGGACGCCAAGGTGGTGGACCTCGGGTTCAACGACCTGGAGGTCTCCTCCTGGTCGCACGACTTCACCGCGCTGCATCCCACCGATCTCCAGGTCACGGCCGACTCGTCGGTGGCGCTGCCGCAGCTGCTGGAGCTGTGCCGGGCCTACGAACAGCAGGAACCCGAGCGCCGCGCGGCACGGGAGCAGCGGCGGCGGCAGCTGGCGGATGTCCACGATGCCACCTGGGAGAGCTGGCAGCGCCAGGCCAAGGCCGACTGGGACCTCTCCCCGGTGTCGACCGCGCGGCTGGCGGCCGAGGTGTGGGAGGTGGTCCGCGAGTACGACTGGGTCCTCACCGCCGGTACGGCGTCGGGATGGGCCCTGCGTCAGTGGGACTTCGACAGGCCGTACCGGCATGCCGGTGCGAGCCTGGGTACGGCGACACAGATCTCGATCTCCCTGGGAGTGGCGCTGGCGCACAAGGACAAAGGCAGGCTCGTCGTGGACCTGCAACCTGACGGCGACCTGATGTTCGACCTCGGGTCGTTGTGGGTAGCGGCGTACCACCGGATTCCACTGCTGGTCGTCATGTTCAACAACCGCGCCTACTACAACGACTGGGAGCACCAGGAGCGCATCGCACACCACCGAGGCACCCCCGCCGAGAACGCCTACGTCGGGATGGAGATCGACGGACCGCCTCCGGACTTCGCCAAGGTCGCACGGTCCATGGGG
>JBOHDD010000385.1:0-3703 GCA_050699155.1 Nocardioidaceae bacterium | reverse complement strand
GACAGATGCAGCGGGAGGCTCCATCCGGGTGGGTGTGAACATCACCGACCAGCAGCTGCGGGTGCCGACGTTCGTCCGCAAGGTGGAGGAGGCTATCGCCCGGATGCCGGGCATCGACCTCACTCTCGAGGTCACCGAGCGCGACTTCGTCAACAACGAGCCCGCGGCTCTGGACGCCATGCGGCGCCTGTCGGCCCTGGGAGTCCGGTTCGCCGTCGACGACTTCGGGGTGGGGTTCTCCTCCATCGGCTACCTGCAGGAGCTCCCGGTCAACGTGCTCAAGACCGACGCGTCGTTCTCCGCGGGGATCGACGGCGACGAGCGCTCCTGCGGCCTGCTGCGCTCCATGGTGGTGATGGGTCAGGCGCTGGGGCTCGACGTCGTGGTGGAGGGCATCGAGCGGTCCGCGCAGGTCGAGCACCTGCACGAGCACGTCGGTGCCGCGCTGGCGCAGGGCTACCTGCTGCACCGGCCGATGTCGCTGGAGTCCCTTGCGCGGGTGCTGCGTCAGAACCGCGGCCAGGCGCTGCGCCCCGTGGCCCGGTCCGCGCGGTCCGACTGAGCTCTGGGCCTCGGCGCCGTACACCGGACAGCCGCACGCAAAGAATGAACCGGCCGCTTCGCAGGCTGGGGGGCAGCGCGTGTTTCTGCGAAGCGGCCGGATCGTGGGCCCCGGTGGTCCCCCGCGGCCGACGGGGCTGGGTGACGCGGCTTGTGCCGTGGGGGAGCAGTGTGCCGCGTCACCAGATCTTGTGGGTCAGAAGGCAGCCCTCCCGCGACAGGTCTGACCGCCACCGAACCGGGTCGCGCGGGCCCGGGCGTTGTCCGCTCCGGCCGTGTTGTTCAGCACGCGACGGACAGTGAACGAGCCGCTGCGGCCGTGAGTCCGGAACACGTCCCGCTCGATCCGTCGGCCACCGTGCCAGACCGCGACCCGCCAGCGCTGTCCGCGGGCGTTCGCGTCGACCTGGAACTCGATCTCGATCCGGCCGTTCTCCGGCGAGAGCTTGAGCTTCCAGTCGGCCGCCCGGCTGCAGTTTCCGGCGCGGATCACGTCGGCCTCGTTGGCGAACGCGACACCTGGTGTGATCGCGGTCGCCGCCACTGTGGCCAGGGCAACAGCTGTGCGGCTGACTGCCTTCTTCATCGTCAGGGCTCCTCATGGACCGGGGTCTGCGGATTTGCGGTGTTGCGGTGCTTCCTGCCCTCACGGTGCTCCCGGCGGCTGGGGGTGACAACGGGACGAGAGTCCCGGGACCGGTCCCGGTCAGAACCTGAGGGAGCCGATGCAGGTGTTGCCGTTGCGGGTGTTGATCGCGCTGCCGGAGATCCGGTCACGCCCGTGCCGGTTGCGGATACGCCTGTGGACCCGGACCTCGTCGCTGTTCCGGGTACGCCGGGTCACCGCCGCGACGCCGCGCCCGTTGTCCGACAGGAACATCTGCCATCTCCGGTGCCGGCGTACCTCGTGCACCTGGAAGGTGACGCGCAGCCGTCTCGGGAACACTCGGCGTACTCTCAGCCTCCACTCACCGCCGCGTTCGCACCTGCCCTCACGCTGGCGCTCGACCGCGGCCGTGGTGGCGGTCGTGGCGGTGGCCGGGTGCGCAGTCCCGACGGCCGACGTCGGTATGACCGTCAGCGAGGCCGAGATCGCCAGGGCGAGCACGAACCTCGACGCAGACACGCGCCAAGGCAGGGCCCGAGAGCACCGAGATGACATACCTGAATGTTCAGGCGGTTCACCGGCTGCTACAACGCGACATCAGTCCCGGGACCGGTGGCGTTGAGAAGACCGGTGCGTTCCGCCCACAGCGCCGCCTGGGTCCGGTCGGAGACGCCGATGCGCTGGAACAGGTTGGTGAGGTGGCCCTTGACGGTCTTCTCGCTGATGCCGAGACGGCGGGCGATCTGCTTGTTGGCCAGCCCGGCTGCGACCAGCCCGAGCACCTGCCGCTCACGGTCGGTGAGGTCGATCTCCTGGCCGCTGGTGTGCTGGCGCTGGCGCAACAGCTCCATCGCGGCCTTCGGTGTCAGCGGGGCCTCGCCGCGCGCGGCGGCGTGGATCGCCGCCTGGATCTCGGTGGTCTCGGCATCCTTCAGCAGGTAGCCGACGGCGCCGGCGTCGAGCGCCCGGACGATCCCGTCGCGGTCGGAGAACGACGTGAAGATGACGACCCGGGTGGGCACACCGGCATCCCTGAGGCCACGCGCGACCATGGCTCCGTCGACCTCGGGCATGGACAGGTCCAGCAGGAGGACGTCGGGGGAAAGGGCGCGACACATCTCGATCGCCTCCGCCCCACCCGAGGCGGAGCCCACGAGCTCGACGTCGTCGAACGTGCCGATCAGGGCCTCGAGCCCGATCCGGACGACGCGATGGTCGTCAGCCAGTACGAGCGTGATCACGATGGCACCTCCACCTGGACGGTCGTGCCGGCGTCGTCGGACGTCAGCCGCATCTGCCCGCCGGCGTCGTTGACGATGTCGGCGAGGACGGCGAGCCCGAAGCGACCCGAGTCGCTCACCTGGTCGTTGACGGCGGCTCCGCCACCACCGTCGTCGTGCACGGACAGGCGGACCTGCCCGTTGTCGCGCGCCACCGTCACCCAGACGTTCGAGGCGTTCGCGTGCTTCTCCACGTTGCGGATCGCCTCCTGGCCGGTACGGAACAGCAGCTCGCTGGACCGGCGGCTGAGGTCGGAGTCGAGGTCGTAGGCCAGGTGGGTGTTGATCTGCTGGTTCGGCAGCCGGGACAGCAGGTCGGACAGGGCGACCTCGAGCCCGGTCCGTTCGAGGTTCGGCGGGTAGACCCCGACGATCGCCGAGCGCAGCGCGCGCACGCTGCTCCGGACCGCGCCGGCAGCCTGCAGCAGGGACGCACGCGCGGGTCCCTCCGCCGCCTCCGCCTGCGCGGCGAGGCCGAGGGAGAGCCCGGCCATCTCCTGCACGGGCCCGTCGTGCAGATCGCCGGCGATCCGGCGACGCTCCCGGAAGGAGGCCTCCATCGCCTCCTCCATCAGCCGCTCCCGCTCGCGCTGACCCCGCCGGATCCGCCGGATCAGCATCGCCGCGAGCGACACCTCGAGCAGGGCCACCACCACGAGGGTCAGGACCAGTACCGGGGTGAAGGTAGCGGCGATGTCACGTCCGCTGCTGGCGATCTGCGCGCTGCTGCGGTACGTCTCGAACAGCAGCGGCTTGCGGTCGGGCGTCATGATCCGGGTGTAGACCTCGGTGACCGGGCCGAGGTCCTCGTCGTAACGGTTCTCCTCACCTGTCAGCTTCTCCGACATCTCGGCCTCGACGTTGCCGTGCTCGAGGACCTCGAGCTCGTCCTCGCCCAGCGGGTAGGTCTTCCCGATGTAGGCGTCCTCGTCCGAGTAGAGGATCTCCCCCTCAGGGGACCAGATCTTGACCCGCTGCACGGACCGGTCCTTGCGCACGACCTGGAAGATCGCCTCGGCGACGGGGCGCCTGCTCAACGCGTCACCGGTCAGGAAGCCGTCCTCGAGCACGAACTCAACGAAGCGGGCCTCGGCCTGCGTCAGACTGCGCGCCTGCTCGATGGCCTGTGTCTCACCCAGGCGTCGGACAACCGCCACGCCCGAGAGCACCACCGCCACGAAGGCGACCAGGCCGATGACCACGATGGCGATGACGAAGCGAGTCGCCGAGTCGTGTCGGCTCTTCACACGGTGAT
>JBOHDD010000384.1:0-3233 GCA_050699155.1 Nocardioidaceae bacterium | reverse complement strand
AAACAGATGCGCGGGACGCTGTAGCGGTCGGCCTGGCGCCAGACCGTCTCGGACTGCGGCTCGACACCGGCGACGCCGTCGAAGACGGCGACCGCGCCGTCGAGCACGCGCAGGGACCGCTCGACCTCGACGGTGAAGTCGACGTGGCCCGGGGTGTCGATGATGTTGATGGTGTGGTCGTCCCACTCGCAGGTGGTCGCGGCGGACGTGATGGTGATGCCGCGCTCCTGCTCCTGCTCCATCCAGTCCATCGTCGCGGCGCCCTCGTGGACCTCACCGATCTTGTAGTTGATGCCGGTGTAGAACAGGATCCGCTCGGTCGTCGTGGTCTTGCCCGCGTCGATGTGGGCCATGATGCCGATGTTGCGGACCCTTGACAGGTCGGTGGTGATCTCGGTGGCCACCTTGGCAGTTCCCTTGGTCTCGTTGGAGGTTGGTTCTTGTCTACCGCGCGCGCCGCTCGGTGCCTGAGGCGGGCACGCGCCTACCGGGCGCCGACCTCGGCCACTGAGCGGTTTGTGCCACGGTGCACGGCACGGTCACCAGCGGTAGTGCGCGAAGGCCTTGTTGGCCTCGGCCATCTTGTGGGTGTCCTCGCGACGCTTGACGCTGGCGCCGAGCCCGTTGGACGCGTCGAGCAGCTCGTTCATCAGTCGCTGCGACATGGTCTTCTCCCGCCGCGCCTGCGAGTACGTCACCAGCCACCGAAGCGCGAGCGTGGTCGAGCGTCCGGCCTTGACCTCGATCGGGACCTGGTAGGTCGCACCGCCGACGCGGCGGCTCTTCACCTCGATGGACGGCTTGACGTTGTCGAGCGCGCGCTTGAGCGTGACGACGGGGTCCGTGCCGGTCTTCTCGCGGCAGCCCTCGAGCGCGGTGTAGACGATGCGCTCGGCCACGGCCTTCTTGCCGTCGACCAGCACCTTGTTGACCAGCTGGGTGACGAGGATGTTGCCGTAGACCGGATCGATCTCCACCGGCCGCTTCGGAGCGGGGCCCTTGCGCGGCATCAGCTCTTCTCCTTCTTCGCGCCGTACCGGCTGCGTGCCTGCTTGCGGTTCTTCACACCCTGGGTGTCGAGCGAGCCGCGCACGATCTTGTAGCGCACACCGGGGAGGTCCTTCACACGACCGCCGCGCACGAGCACGATCGAGTGCTCCTGGAGGTTGTGACCGACGCCAGGGATGTAGGCCGTCACCTCGATGCCGCTGGTCAGGCGGACACGCGCGACCTTGCGGAGTGCGGAGTTGGGCTTCTTCGGCGTGGTCGTGTAGACGCGCGTGCAGACACCGCGCCGCTGGGGCGACCCCTTCAGGGCGGGCGTCTTGTTCTTCGACACCTTGTCCTTGCGGCCCTTGCGGACCAGCTGCTGGATGGTGGGCACCGCGTCGTTCTCTTTCCTGTCGTGATGGCTTCGTGCGAGGGGCGCTCGGAACCCGATGACCCCCGCGGTCGGGCGTGTCGCCCATTTCCGCTCTCTTCACCACCTGGTTCGGCGGTTGGAGTGGGTGGAACTGCGTGCGCCCCGGGTCGTTGCACACGTCATGGCCTGGGCAAGCCAGGCACGCTGATGAAGATTACCGGAGTGCTCTGCGACGGTCAAAACGGCCCCACGAACCCCACTGACCCCCCGCCGACCATCGGTGCACGTGGTCGCGACGTGACCTGAGCCGCACAGCCGCATACTCGCGAGCACGAGTGGGTACACGTGCGCGGACCAGCCAGCAGCACCCGGGTGAGAAGAAGGAGTCCGCGGCTTGTCGGTCGCCACGCAGACCCCTGTTTCCGAGCAGTCCCCGCAGCAGACCACCACAGCACCACCCCGCACAGCACCACCCCGCACAGCACCACCCCGCACCGACCGGCCCGGCCGGGACCCCTACCTCGACAACGCCAAGCTCATCGCGATCGTGCTGGTGGTCGTCGGGCACTCCTGGAACAACCTGCGTGACCTGCCTTTGGTCGAGGCCGCCTACCTCCTGCTCTACCTGTTCCACATGCCGGCGTTCGTCCTCGTCACCGGCTACCTCAGCCGCGGGTCCACCACCCTCACCGCCGGCCGCGCCCAGCAGATCGTCGGCGGCGTGGTGGTGCCGTACCTGCTGTTCCAGACGGGGTACGGCGTGCTCGCGGGCGTCGCCGGGATCGAACCCGCCGGCCCGGGTCTGGTGTCGCCGTCGTGGCTGATGTGGTTCCTCGCCGCCCTCGCATGTTGGCGCCTCACCGCGCCCGTGTGGGAGCACATGCGCGCCCCGGTCGCGGTGGCGATCGCCTGCTCCCTCGCCGGCGGAGTCACCAGCAGCGGCGCGCTCGCCCTCACCCAGGTGCTGGGACTGCTGCCGTTCTTCGTCCTCGGCCTGAGGCTGCGCCCCCATCACCTCGAGCTGCTCCGCACGCGTGCCGTCAGGCTGGCCTCGTTGGGGGTCCTGGGTACGGCCGCGGCCTGCTGCTACCTGGCGGCGCCGCTGACCGACCGGCAGATGGAGTGGGTCTACTGGCGTTCGAGCTACACCGAGCTGGGCGTCTCCTGGCTGGAGGGAGGACTGGTCAGGGTCGGGTTGCTGCTTGCGGCGCTGGTGCTCTCGGCCGCGTTCCTGGCCTGGGTCCCGCGGCACCGCACCCGCCTGACCGCCTTCGGCGCGCACACGATGTACGCCTACCTGTTGCACGGCCTGCTGGTGCTGGCCGCCCTCGGACTCGGTGTGTTCGACCTGGCGGTGGCCGACCCCGTGGTGGGCGTCCCTCTGGTCACCGCGGGCGCAGCCCTGGCGGCGTGCATGCTGATGAGCCTGCCGGTACGCCGGGTGATGCAGCCGCTGGTGCAGCCCGACGTACGCGCCCTGTGGCGTCGCACCTGACCCCTCCCGGCCCCCGCCCGGACGCCATGTAACCGGGTGTTATGGGCTCATCCCAAGGCTCCCAGCACTCGGAAACCCCCCAGACGCCTAGGAAAGTCGTCGCGAGGTCAGACGGGGCCAGAGCACGACGACCCTCGGCGGGCGGCTCCACACTGTGACGTCATCGCCAGGTGCAGGTCGACTCCGCCGGGTGGTGGTGTTCTCGCCGATCCGGCCCGGGGCGCACGTGGTACCCCCGCCGACCCGAAGCCCGGCCCTTCCCGAGGCGTCTGGGGGGTTTCCGAGTGCTGGGAGCCTTGGGATGAGCCCATAACACCCGGTTACATGGCGTGCGGGCCCGACAGCAGGAGGGGCGGGTGCCGGATGGTCCGGCAC
>JBOHDD010000383.1:0-2651 GCA_050699155.1 Nocardioidaceae bacterium | reverse complement strand
GTGGACGCTGCCGATGTTCCACACCAACGGCTGGTGCTTCCCCTGGGCGGTCACGGCTGCAGGTGCGGTGCACGTCTGCCTGAGGTCGGTCGTTCCCGACCAGGTGTGGGACAAGCTGACGGGGGAGTCCATCACCCACTTCTGCGGCGCACCGACTGTGCTGACGTCACTGGCGAGCTCGGACTCCGCCGGGCCGCTCGAACGCCGTGTGCGTGCGTTGACCGGAGGTGCGCCGCCCTCGCCGAGCCTGCTGCGTCGGATGGACGAGCTGAACATCGAGGTGATGCACCTTTACGGACTGACCGAGACGTTCGGTCCCGCCGTACTCTGCGACTGGAGACCGGAGTGGGACGACGGTACGCCGGAAGAGCGCGCGGAGCTCCTGGCGCGGCAGGGGGTGGGCAACGTGATCGCCGAGCGAGTCCGCGTCGTGTCAGAGGACGGGCACGACGTACCGGCCGATGCGCAGACGCTGGGCGAGGTCGCGGTCCGGGGCAACGACGTCATGCTGGGCTACTACCGCGACGAGGATGCGACGCTCGCCGCGGCACCCGACGGCTGGTTCCGCACCGGGGACCTCGCCGTGATGCATCCCGATGGGTACGTCGAGCTGCGCGACCGCCTCAAGGACATCATCATCTCCGGCGGCGAGAACATCAGCTCGATCGAGGTCGAGAACGTGCTGTGCCAGCACCCCTCGGTCGAGGAGGCAGCGGTTGTGGGCGTCCCGCACGATCATTGGGGCGAGGTGCCCGTCGCCTTCGTGACGACGCATGGTGACGCGGTGATACCGGCCGAGGAGCTGATCGAGTTCGTGCGGGAGCGGCTCGCGCACTTCAAGGCACCCAAGTCGGTCGTGGTCGGTGACCTGCCCAAGACGTCCACCGGCAAGATCCAGAAGAACGTCCTGCGGGAGACGGCCAGGTCGTCACCGTCCGGGTGACGACTCTCGGGCGGCCCAGGTGGTGGGCCGGTAGGCTGCGTCAGCACACGACACGACGGGGCGGTAGCTCAGCAGGTTAGAGCAGGGGACTCATAATCCCTGGGTCGCGGGTTCGAGTCCCGCCCGCCCCACACCTCCTGACCTGCGGTTTTACCATTTCCTCGTTCCCGAGTGGTGCCCGTTTTGTCCGCTGGTGTGCACGAGGTGTGCACATCGCTTAGGTCCGGTGATCCGTCCGACTCCCCGGAAGGCCGGTGCTGCGCGGCCCAGTCCTCGTTGCGGGGCACGAGTGCGGCGACTGCCTCGGCGGCCGCGCTGGCGAGCTCGGGCAGCACGCTGGTGTACAGGTCCTGGGTGATCTGGGTGTTCGCGTGACCGAACTCCTCACTGACGACCTTGATATCGACGCCGGCTGCGAGGGCGAGGCTCGCCGCGCCGTGCCGGAGGTCGTGCAACCGGATCGGCGGGAGGTCGTGACGGGCGACAAGGCGATCGAACCTCTGGGACATCGAGTCCGGGTTGAGGCACCTGCGCACGGGCCTGTACCCCGGTGAGGCCACCGAAAAACACCAGCTGCAGATCGCCGCGCGCGTATGCCGTGACCGATGCAGTGTAGTCGGTGACCGGCACGTACCGAACTGCTACATCCAGGTCGTCGGTGAGATAGTCCGACAGCGTCCTGTAAAGCCTTTGCAGCAGGTGCGGGTTTTGATCGGGCAATGCGCTGATGGTCAGGACGGCCTCGCCTCCGGACTCGGCAACTGCGCGGGGATCGCCCGGCCCGGCGCCACACCCGGCCACGACGACCAGAGTGCTGCACGCGAGCGCTCGAGCAAGTAGTGCGTACACCCCCAGGCTCCCCTAAGCCGAGGGGGCCGCGACAGACAGCTTCGCCAACACAGCCACCAGTTCGCCGCACCGCGGACGACTCGATCGGGGGAGCGGCGCAACGCGCAGCGGCGACAACGGTAGATGTCGCAGCAGCCTGAGTCGCATTTCGGTGCCATAGGGCGGGTCGGCGAGTGCGGAAACGGCCACCGGGCCCTCCGAATTCGTTGGGCTCGCCCGCGGCGACCTGACGCCCTACGAACGATGGGCCCGACGACGCGGGCGAGAGCCTCCTGGACCTGTTGAACACGGCCATGACCCCTTCCGTGCCTCCCTGAACTGAAGCGAGACCTGTGCTCTCAGGCTCCCTTGACTGCCGCGGGCGCGTCGGCCGGCTCGTACGGGTGGCCCCTTGTGGGTGCCTGTGCTCGACGTATGCCGAGAACGGCGATGAGGCTGAGGAGCGAGTGGCCGGCCACGTCATGCGCGGTGCGCGGTGGCCCGGGTTCGGTGTCGGCGTCGACGCCGAGTAGCTCCTCGGTCGCCACGTAGAGGGTGGTGCTGTGGCGGGCGCGGGTGGTGGCGACGTACAGCGTCTCGCGGGTCATGTCGTTGGGACGAGCGGATGTGCGGTGTCGACGGTGACGCCCTGGGCGCGGTGGGCGGTGCTGGCGTAGGCGAGCTCGACGTGCTCGGCGACGTACTCGGCTGGCAGCCGGACAGGTCCGCGGTGGGTGAGGTGCTGCACGGTGAGCGACCCGTCGGTGTGGCGTCTTTGGATCTGCCATCGGTCGTCGTTCTTGACCCAGTCCCGTCCGCGGTGGCAGATCAGGGTGCGCTGGTTGGCACGGGTGAGTACCCAGTCACCGCGCCCGGCCTG
>JBOHDD010000382.1:0-8522 GCA_050699155.1 Nocardioidaceae bacterium | reverse complement strand
GACCCTCAACCAGCTCGACAACACGCTGATCATCTTCACGTCCGACAACGGCTACCTGCTCGGCCAGCACCGGTGGTCGGGCAAGATCCTGCCCTACGAGGCGAGCCTGCGGGTGCCGCTGCTGATGCGGGGTCCGCGCATCCCCGCCGGTGTGCGGGTGCGTGACTCCACGGCCCTGGTCGACGTGGCGGCGACGATCGCCGACGCCGCCGGAGCCGTGCCGAGGCTGACGGTCGACGGCCGCTCCCTGTTGCCGCTGGCCCGCGGTCAGGTCGACGCACAGGGTTATGGAGCGTTGTCGATCGAGTCGGGTCAGCAGGGCTGGTCCGGTGCCGACGCCCGGTGGTTCTACCAGGGTGTCCGCACCCGCCGATACACCTACGTCTCCTACCTCAGGACCGGGGAGCTCGAGCTCTACGATCGCCGACAGGACCCGGACGAGCTGACCAACGTCGCGTACCGCCCGGCGTACCGACGGACGCGCGACGCCCTCGCGGGGAAGCTGAGGGGGCTGCACGACTGTGCGGGTGCCGACTGTCTCGACGTGAGCGGACAGGTCCCGCGCCCGCGAGCCGAGCCCTACCTGGACAACGGGGCCACGGTGCATCCGGACGACCTCGGAAGCATCGGCAGGGCGCGCCAGGTAGTCACGGTCACGGCACGCAACTGGTCAGCCGGCACGGGCAGGGCGACAGCCTGGCAGCGTCGAGGTCGCACCTGGACGGTGCGCCGCGGCCCGTTCCCGGTCATCCTCGGAGGCCGAGGACTCGTGCGCGCCCAGGACCGTCGTGCCGGGAGCGGCCAGACACCCGCGGGCACGTTCAGGCCGGGCTTCGCCCTCGGTCATCTGCGTGACCCCGGAACCGCGCTTTCTTATCGCCGATTCGACGAGAACGACTACTGGGCGATGGACCCGCGTGCTCCAAGGGCCTACAACGTCTACCAACCGCGGCACTCACCGAGGTCGACCTGGCGTACGCGGGCGGCGGAGCGCTGGCGGGACCACCGGTCGCGCTACCCGTACGCGATGGTGATGCAGTACAACCTGCCGCGTCGGATCTCCCACTCCCGGCGCTTCGACCAGATGCAGGCGGCGGTGCCGGCCGACGTACGCAGGGGAAGCCTCGTCCTGCACGTGGGACGGCGGCTCTCACACCACGGGTGGACGTCGATGGACCGCGGCGAGATGCGCTGGCTGCTGCGCTGGATGCACCCCGATCGGATGCACACCAGGTTCGTGCTGGGGACCCCGTCGTACCTGCGCAAGCACCTCTGACCACCGCCCGCTGGCCACAGCCCACGCGCCATGTAACCGGGTGTTCTGGAGCCTTCCCAAGGGTTAGAAGCCTTGGGAAGACCCCACGCGCCATGTAACCGGGTGTTCTGGGGGGAGGGGGCGAGGAGGGGTCGTGCGACGAGCCGAGCGGCGTCAGCCCGAGGGTACGGCGATGGAGCCCGAGGCGACCGCGACCACTCCACCGGAGACGCGGCATCGAATGGCACGGCGGTCGGCCGCCTCGACCTGACCATGCAGCGTCGACGGCCGGCCCATCTCGACACCCTGACGGATCGTGTAGGTGCCTCCGTCCGGAAGGACGCCACCCGCGACCAGGGCGACACCGAGCCCCACCGCCGCCGATCCGGTGGCCGGGTCCTCGACCACACCGACGTCGGGACAGAAGACCCGGGACCGCACCTGCAGACCCTCGGCATCAGAGGACACCGTGTGCACGTTTACCCCGCCGACCGGGTCCTGCAGGCCGTCTATGTCGGCGAGTGCGTCCTCCAGGTCGCCGCCCGGTCGACATCGCTCCAGTGCCTCGGCGGCGACCGGAAGATGGACCCAGGTGAGACCGCAGCCGGCGGCCAGCACGTCGCCGGTGACCAGCGAGGCGGGCAGCCCCACTGCTTCGGCCACCTTGTCCGCCGCGATCGGCCCGGCCAGGTCACGCGGTGCCGCAGACAGTCGCACCGGGTCCGCCTCCCCGGCCGGTACCTCCACCTCGATGTCGCCGACCCCGCAGCGCTGCACGACGGTGCCAGAAGCAATCCGCTCGTACTGGCGGAGCACCCAGGCGGTACCGAGAGTGGGATGCCCCGCGAACGGCACCTCACCACCAGGTGTGAAGATCCGCACGGCATAGTCGCTCTCGCCGACCCCGTTCGACGGGAAGGTCGTCTCGGACAGGTTGAACTCCCGGGCGACGGCCAGCATCTGCGCGTCCGAGAGGTCCTCGGCGCCATGCACCACCGCAAGCGGGTTCCCCGCGAAGGCACGGTCGGTGAAGACATCGACCACGTCGTACGTCAGCATCCTGGGCGTGCCCGGACTCCCCGGTGTCGCCGATGTCATGACCGACCGCCTCGCACCACACTCCTGCCGCGACGGACGAGACCCCTCGCCCGCGTCGACCAGGCGCGCTTCGCGGCGGTGTCGACCGCCGGACTCCCGGGTCGCGTCTCCAGCCGTCGACGCATGGCGTCGATCCTCTTCTGCTGCTTGTCGAGCCTGGTGCGCTGACCCTTCACCTGCTTGCGCAGGTCTGCGTTGGCGGCCCGCAGACGGGCGATCTCCTTGGTGCGGTTCTCGCCGAGGAAGACGAGCCCGTCGAGGGCGGCGTCGAGCAGCGCCTCGGTCGCCAGCGCAGCCGGCTGGACTCCCGGGGACCGCAGCCGTGGCTCGAGGTCGGCGAGGTCGCCCACCACGTGCACCCCTGACGCCTGCACGGTCGCGACCTGCTCCGCGGCGGTCGCCTTGACCCATGCGTACGCCGACTCGGGGAGGGCGACCGCGCTCTCGCGAGGCTTGCGCAGCGAGAGCCCGCGCTTGGCGAGGGTGCCCTTGAACGCCTCGTTGTAGACGTCCCACGACACGTTGCTCAGCCTGCTCGCCCGGTTGAGCCGCAGCATCAGCTCGGTCGACTCCAGCCCGAGTGACTCGTTGCCACCCCTGCCGGTGGTGTCGAACCGGCGTGGGTCCACGCCCAGCACGGAGGCGAACCGGTTCCACAGCTCGCTGGCCGGTGCGCCCGGCTGCGGCAGCGTCACCAGGTGCACCTGGCCGGCGGGCAGCACGTCCCGCCAGACCGCGAACATGCGTCCGAGGTCCTGCTGCACCCAGAACAGCCGGCCGGCGGCCGTCGCCTTCGGGTTCTCCGCGCTGACCGCGGCGACGAACTCCTCCCACGACCACGCGTTCCAGTTCTGCACGAACTCCTGCCACGCGGCCGGGATGGTCCTGGCGAGGTCGCGGACGGTGACGATGACCTCGACCCGGGCGGGATGCAGGGACTCCACGATCCGGGGTGCCTTCCTGGGTCCGGCCGAGCCGAGCCACTCCATCGAGACGAGGGCGTCGCCGTCCCAGCCGGCCATCTCGTCGACGAGGTGCTGCCAGGCGCCCTCGACCGCAGGGTCGTGGTCCCCGTGCGGGTGGGCATCGAGGATGTCGCGTACGGCACGGACCTGCTGCCCCCATGTCCTGCCCGGGTACAGCAGCCGCGCCTCGTCGGCCAGGCGTGCCTTGTTCGCACTGAGCACTGCCTGGAGATAGGTCGTACCGCTCTTGGGGGTTCCGACGTGGAGATAGACCGTGTTCGCCACGCAGGCACCATACGTCAGGCGCGGCCGCTGAGTCGTGGCGCTCGTGCGCGGTAGCCTCCGGGTGTGAGTGGTGCGCCGAACCGGGTTTTCCTTGCGCGCCTGGCCGGACTGCTGGTCTACGACCCGCAGGGCGACCAGGTGGGCAAGGTGCGTGATGTCGTGGTGGCGATGCGCACCGGCAACCAGCCGCCCCGCGTGCTCGGCCTCGTCGTCGAGGTGCTCGGTCGCCGACGTGTCTTCCTGCCGATGACCCGGGTCACCAACATCGATGCGGGCCAGGTCATCACCACCGGGGTGGTCAACATGCGTCGCTTCGAGCAGCGGCCGACCGAGACGCTGGTGCTCGGTGAGATGCTCGACCGCACGGTCTCGATCACCGAGACGGGCACCGATGCGGTCGTCTACGACGTGGCTGTGGAGCAGAGCCGGACCCGCGACTGGCTGGTGCGCAAGCTCGCCGTACAGGAGAGGCCGGCCAAGCGGTTCGGCCGCAAGGGGCAGACGCACATCCTGGACTGGGGTGACGTGACCGGCATCGGCCTCGAGGACGAGGCTCAGGGAGCCACCCACCTGCTCGCGGCGTTCGATGCGATGCGGCCGGCCGACCTGGCCACCGTGATCCACGACCTGTCTCCCAAGCGTCGCAACGAGATCGCGGCCGCCCTGGACGACGAGCGGCTGGCCGACGTCCTCGAGGAGCTGCCCGAGGAGGACCAGGTGGAGATCCTCGGGCAGCTCGGCACCGAGCGTGCCGCCGACGTGCTCGAGGAGATGTCTCCCGACGACGCGGCCGACCTGATCGCCGAGCTCCCCGACGAGACGGCCGAGCAGCTGCTGCGGGCGATGGAACCCGGGGAGGCCGAGGACGTACGCCGGCTGCTCACCTACGAGGAGCACACGGCTGGCGGCCTGATGACGACCGAGCCGGTCATCCTGCCGCCGACGGCGACAATTGCGGAGGCACTGGCGCGCATCCGGTTCCCCGAGCTGGCTCCGAGCCTGGCCGCGATGGTCTTCGTGTGCCGTCCGCCGCTGGAGACCCCGACCGGCAAGCTGCTCGGGGTCGCGCACTTCCAGCGGCTGCTGCGGGAGCCGCCGTCGACCCTGGTCTCCGCGGTGCTCGACAGCGACCTCGAACCGTTGCGCCCGGAGTCCTCCCTCGAGGACGTGTCGAGCCACCTGGCCGCCTACAACCTGGTCGCCAGCCCGGTGGTGGACGACGACGGGCACCTCGTCGGCGTGGTCACCGTCGACGACGTGCTCGACCACCTGCTGCCGGACGACTGGCGCGACCGCAACCGCGCGCGGGAGGCCGCCCGTGGTGCGTGAGGACCGGACCGAGGAGATCCGCGAGGAGCGCCGCGATGAGCGCCGTCGTGCGGCCCGGGCGCGGCTGGACCAGCCCCGCGACATGCGCCGGATGACGTTGCCCCGGCCTACCTACGACTCGGACGCCTTCGGCCGCCTCGCCGAGGGCATCGCACGGTTCCTCGGCACCGGCCAGTTCCTGGTGTACATGACCGGGTTCATCCTGGTCTGGGTGGCCTGGAACCTGCTGGCGCCGCCGGAGGGCCGGTGGGACACCTACCCGTTCATCTTCCTGACTCTGATGCTGAGCCTGCAGGCGTCGTACGCCGCGCCCCTGATACTGCTGGCGCAGAACCGTCAGGAGGGGCGCGACCGGGTCAACCTCGAGCAGGACCGCGACGCCAACGCCCGCGCCCACGCCGACATGGAGTTTCTCGCCCGCGAGGTCGCGTCCCTGCGGATGGCGATGGGCGAGGTCGCCACCCGCGATTACCTGCGCTCGGAGCTGAGGACCCTGCTCAGCGAGCTCGACGAGCGCGCCAACCCGTCTCCGGATGAGGACTCCGAGGACGAGACACGTAGCCTAGAGGCATGACTCCCGCCCCAACCGTAGAGCAGGTCCAGAGCGCCCTCGCCGGCGTGAACGACCCCGAGATCAAGCGTCCGATCACCGAGCTCGGCATGGTCAAGTCGGTCGATGTCGCTGACGACGGCCGTGTCGCCGTCGAGGTCTACCTCACCGTGGCCGGCTGCCCCATGAGGGACACCATCACCCGGGAGGTGACGTCGGCCGTCAGCGGAGTCGCGGGCGTCAGCGACGTCTCGGTGTCGCTGGACGTGATGAGCGACGAGCAGCGCAAGGAGCTCCAGGCGAACCTGCGAGGCGGCCAGCAGGCCAAGGAGATCCCGTTCGCGCGGCCTGACTCGCTCACCAAGATCTACGCGATCGCGTCCGGCAAGGGCGGTGTCGGCAAGTCGTCGGTGACGGTGAACCTCGCGGTGTCGATGGCCGAGCAGGGACTGAAGGTCGGCATCGTCGACGCCGACATCTACGGCCACTCGGTGCCGGCAATGCTGGGGATCGCCGACATGCGCCCGACACAGGTCGAGGACATGATCATGCCCGTTCCCGTGCACGGGCTGCAGGTGATGAGCGTCGGCATGCTCAAGCCGCGTCGCGACCAGGTCGTCGCCTGGCGCGGTCCGATGCTCGACCGCGCGCTGGTGCAGATGCTCAGCGACGTCTACTGGGGCGACCTCGACATCCTGCTGCTCGACCTGCCTCCGGGCACCGGCGACATGGCGATCTCCCTGGGACAGCACCTGGTCAACTCCGAGGTGGTCGTGGTGACCACGCCACAGCAGGCCGCCGCCGAGGTCGCCGAGCGTGCCGGCACGATGGCGTCGATGATGCACCAGCGGGTTGCCGGGATCGTCGAGAACATGTCGTTCCTGCCCTGCCCGCACTGCGGACCCGAACACCGGTTGGAGATCTTCGGCTCCGGTGGCGGCGAGCAGGTCGCGCACACCCTGTCCGAGCGGTTCGGGTACGACGTACCCGTCCTCGCCAAGGTCCCGATCGACGAGCGGCTCCGTGCAGGGAGCGACACCGGCCAGCCACTGGTGCTGCAGAATGGCGACTCACCGGCAGCGGAGGCGCTGCGCGCGACCGCGAGCCAGCTCACCAGCAGAGGCCGAGGGCTTGCCGGAATGCAGCTCGGCCTGACGCCCGCCGGGCGATAATCGGGCTGAGGGCGCAGGCGCGGGGGCGGGAACCACAGGAGAGTCGGAGATGTTCGGGATCAACTTCTGGGAGCTGCTGCTGCTCGTGCTGGTCGGGCTTGCGGTCTTCGGTCCCGACAAGCTGCCCGACGTCGCGCGCCAGGCCGGCCGGTTCCTGCGCTCGGCGCGCAGGATGCTCGACAACGCCCGGTCCGAGCTGACCCAGGAGCTGGGCTCGGAGTTCGGCGACCTCGACCTGCGCGACCTCGACCCACGACGCGCGGTGAAGAAGTACGTCTACGACGTGATGGACGAGGACGACGAGGACGAGGCGGAGGCGACCCGGCCGGGTCAGCGCCCGCTGGCCGCCGGCGAGGCCCCGCCGTACGACTACGACGCCACCTGAGAGGCCCGGCTCACCCGACCCTCTCGTCGAGCACGACCTCGACCGTCGCTCGCTCGCCGTCTCGCCGGTAGGTCAGCGTGATGGTGTCGCCGGGCAGCCGGCTGCGGATCTCGACGATCAGCGCGATCCCGTCGTCGATCGCCCGGCCGTCGAGCCTGGTCACCAGGTCGCCTTCGGCCAGACCCGCCTCCGCGGCCGGCCCGTCGGAGGTCACCTCGGACAGGCGTGCCCCGCTCACCGGACTGTCGACGTCCACCGAGGCCCCGATGACCGGGTACGATGCCTCGCCGGACTCCAGGATCTGGTCGGCGGTGCGCAAGGCCTGGTCGATCGGGATGGCGAACCCCACCCCGATGCTCCCCGACCCCCCGCCGAAGGGACTGCCGAGCGTGGCGATCGCGGAGTTGACACCGATGACCTCGCCACGCAGGTTGACCAACGGGCCGCCGGAGTTGCCGGGGTTGATCGCCGCATCGGTCTGGATGGCGTTCAGGTAGGACACCTCGCCCTCACCGCCGACGGTGACCGGCCGGTCGAGCGCGCTCACGATCCCCGACGTCACGCTGCTGGACAGACCGAGGGGAGCCCCGATCGCCACCACGGTGTCCCCCACCCTCAGACCGCGCAGGTCGGCTCGAGCCGCCGGCCGGTGGCCGGTCGCCCCCGCGAGCTCGAGGACGGCGATGTCGTAGGCCGGGCTGCGTCCGACCACCGTTGCCGTCGCCCGGCGCCCGTCGTCGAAGACCACGGTGATGTCCCCACCCGCCGACATCTCGGTGAGCACGTGGTTGTTCGTGACCACGTGGCCGCGGCGGTCGAGCACGAATCCCGACCCGGTGGCCTCGACGGCCGCACCGTCGGCGGTGACCTGGACCACGCTCGGCAGCGTGGCGTCCGCGACACTGGCGATGGACCCGCCCCGCGGCAGCGGAGCGGGTTCGCCGCCGGCCGCCGGTGCGGGCACGGAGGGGCCTGGTCCGGTCGACCGGTCCACGGAGACCGCGCCGATGACCCCGCCGACGAGACCGGTGACGACGGCAACGAGCAGCACGACGGGCCAGGGCAGCCGGTTGCCGGCGGCAGGTGCAGGCGGGGCTGGTGGTGGGTACGACGCGGGTGGCGGGAGGACGGGTCGGTGGGGAGCGACACCAGGAACAAGCGGCCGAGTCCAGTGGGGCGGTAGGTCGTGCTCGCTCACTGGTGCACCCTCTTCGTGTCACCTTCGAGTCTGCCACCGGACGTGGCCCTCGCGAACCCGCCGAATGCCACCGGCCGCGGTCAGACCAACGGCGAGGCCCAGGCACCGAGCCGGGTCATGCCGCCGGTCACCCTGTCCCAGAACCCGGCGTGTCCGTACGCGTGTTCGGGGGCGGCGCGGACGACGCCGGCCACGGTGTCCAGTGGGCCGTCGGTGACCGCGGTGAACACGATCCCGTCGCGCTGCCACACGGCGTACGTCGGCATGCCCTCACGCACGTGCACC
>JBOHDD010000381.1:0-7434 GCA_050699155.1 Nocardioidaceae bacterium | reverse complement strand
CTCCAGGAGGGGCTGACAGCGGTCAAGACGAAGGTCGGCTTCGGCGAGGCGCAGGACCGGGCCACGCTGGCGGAGGCGCGCGCTGCACTCGGCGACGGCCCTGCGCTCTTCGCGGACGCCAACCAGGCCTGGAACCTCGGTGAGGCGCAGGCCATGGCCGACGTGCTGTCGCAGCATCGGGTGGAGTGGCTCGAGGAGCCCCTCGAAGGTGACGACCTGGCGGAGCTCGAGAAGCTGTCGGCGGAGGCGTCCATCCCGATCGCGACCGGGGAGAACCTCTATGGCGCGTCGACGTTCGACAGGTACCTCGACTCGTCGGCCATCCGGATCATCCAACCCGACCTCGCGAAGTCCGGCGGGTTGACCATGGGCGCGCACGTCGCCCGACGCGCAGCACGCACGAACACGTCGGTCGGCCCGCACTGCTACAGCAGTGCGGTCGGCATCGCAGCCGGCCTGCAGCTGGCCGCGGCCTACGCGTCCGTGCAGTGGATCGAGCTCGACGTCCGGGAGAACCCGTTGCGGACCGACCTGCTCCGGACGCCGCTGCGGCTCGAGGGCGGAGCGCTCGTCGTGCCGCAGGGTGACGGGCTCGGTATCGAGCTCGATCGAGATGTCGTCAACCGCTACCAGACCCACGTGGAGGAACGCACCCGACATGACCTCTGACGCTCGCAGACCCCTCCCGGATGTCGTACCCCAGCTCGACGGCGTCGCCGCATGCGCGGTGATCGCGCAGGCGACGCGTGCGGGCGAGGAGCACGACCTCCCCGACCCGGCCTCCGGTCAGACGTGTGCCCGGGTCGCCTGGGCTGACACGACCGACGCCCACGACGCGGTTGCCGCTGCGGACGCGGTGGCCGCCGACTGGGCGGGCACTCCGGCTCGTGGGCGGGCGGCATCGCTGCGCGCACTGGCCGCTGAGCTGCGGGACAACGGCGACGCACTGGCCGACCTGATCACGATGGAGACGGGCAAGCGCTACGCCGAGGCTGCGGGTGAGGTGCAGTTCTCCGCCGGCTACTTCGAATGGTTCGCCGACGCGGCCACGATGACGCGTGACGAACACCTGCGCACCGCAGCCCGCAGGTTCATCGTCCGTCGAGAACCGGTGGGTGTGGTGGCCGCGGTGAGCCCGTGGAACTTCCCCCTGTCGATTCCCGCGCGCAAGATCGCGCCCGCGCTCGCGGCGGGATGCCCCGTCGTACTCAAGCCGTCCGAGCTCACCCCGCTGTCGGGGCTCGCGCTCACCGAGCTCGCGAGCCGGCACCTGCCGCAGGGTGCCGTCAACGTGGTGGTCGGTGACGGCGAGAAGCTCACCACCGCCGTGGTGGACCACGACCGCGTCGCCGCAGTTTCCTTCACCGGATCGACCCCGGTCGGCACGCTGGTGGCGCAACGGGCGATGGCTTCGATGACACGGGTGACGATGGAGCTCGGCGGCAAGGCGCCGTTCGTCATCTGCGACGACGCCGACCTCGAGGTCGCGGTCGAGGCGCTGATGGTGGCGAAGTTCCGCAACAACGGAGCCTCCTGCATCGCCGCGAACAACGTGTTCGTCCACGCCAGTGTGTACGACACGGTCCTGGAGTCGCTCGCGGCGAGGATCACCGCCCTTCGCGTCGGCGACCCGCGCGACCCGACGACCGAGCTCGGTCCCCTGCTCCGACGCCACCACGTCGACCGGCTCGAGCGGCTGGTGAGCCAGGCCGAGGGGGACGGCTGCCGGGTCTGGACCGGTGCTGCACCGGCAACCGGATGGTTCTGTGCACCGTCCCTCGTCGAGGCACACCCCGACAGCGCGCTGTGGCGTGAAGAGGTGTTCGGTCCGGTGTGTGTGGTGCGTCCCTTCGACGACGAGGACGCCGTCGTTGGTGAGGTCAACGGCTGGCGCACCGGGCTCGGGGGCTATGTCGTGTCGTCGAGTGCCGAGCACGCGGTCGAGCTCGCCGCCAGGCTGCGCGTCGGCATCGTCGGTGTCAACAACGGCGCACCCAACACGCCTGAGGTGCCCTTCGGCGGGTTCGGGTACGCCGGGCTCGGCCGAGAGGGCGGACTGGCCGGGCTGCATGAGTTCACCGAGGAGCAGAGCATCTCCTTGGCCCGCTAGCTGGTGGCCGCCGCGAGGGGGAGGCGGCGGTCACCGCCGGACGGCGCGCGGAGCCGACCGGGGGGCGGCTCCGCGTCGGCCTTGCCTGTGTGCGCCTACCGCGGTCAGGGCGGGGGGTCGACGATGCCCAGCTCCAGCGACCTCGTCACCGCGGCGACCCGTGAGCTGACCCCGAGCTTTGCGTACATGTGCGACAGATGCGACTTGATCGTCGACTCGCTCAGGAACAGCCTCCGGGCGATCTCCTTGTTGGGCAGGCCCAGAGCGAGGAGCTGCACGATCTGCTGCTCGCGTTCGGTGAGAACCGGTCGGTCAGCCATCGGCAGCCGGCCGGACCGGACGACGCGTGCACAGGACTCGGGGATACGGCATCTCTTGTCGATGCTAGGTCGCGACCCAAGGCGGGCGTCCGCCGTTTGGTGAAGAGTTTGCCCGCCGGTGTGTGGGAACGGACCGGCGGCGTGCCTTGGGCCGGACTGACAGACTGCCACCATGAAGGCGTTGACCATCGTGCCGAAGACGTCGGGATCCCTCGCTCTCGACGACCTACCGGCCCCGGAGCCTGCGGACGGCGAGCTGCTCGTCGACGGGCTCGCGGTCGGTGTCTGCGGGACCGACAAGGAGATCGTGTCCGGTGCCTACGGCTGGGCGCCGCCGGGAGCCGAACGCCTGGTGATCGGGCACGAGTCGCTCGGTCGGGTCCAGTCGGCCCCCGATGACACCGGCTTCTCCGCCGGTGACCTGGTGGTCGGTGTCGTACGCCGCCCCGATCCCGAGCCCTGCGTCGCCTGCGCACACGGCGAGTTCGACATGTGCCGCAACGGCAGGTACCTGGAACGGGGGATCAAGCAGCTGCAGGGCTACGCCAGCGAGCAGTGGTCGGTGCACCCCGACTACGCGGTCAGGCTCGCCCCGGGGCTCGAACAGGTCGGGGTACTGCTCGAGCCCACGTCGGTGGTCGCGAAGGCATGGGAGCAGATCGAGCGGATCGGGCAGCGGGCGTACTTCGAGCCACGGTCCGTGCTGGTCACCGGCGCGGGTCCGATCGGACTGCTCGCCGCCCTGCTCGGTCGGCAGCGGGGACTCGACGTCCATGTGCTCGACCAGATGACCGACGGTGCCAAACCCGCGTTGGTGCGCGACCTCGGTGCGACGTACCACCACGACCTGGACACGGCATTCGAGAGGGTCGAGCCCGACATCGTGGTCGAGGCCACGGGTGTGCCGGCCGTGGTCCTCAAGGCGGTGGGTACGACGGTGCCCTACGGGGTCGTCTGCCTGACCGGGGTGTCGGCCACCGGAGGTGAGAACGCGGTGGACGCCGGCCTGATCAACCGCGACCTCGTGCTCGAGAACGCCGCGGTGGTGGGCACGGTGAACGCGAACCAGCGTCACTACCGTGCGGCGGCGAAGGCGCTCGCCGCGGCCGACCAGGCCTGGGTGGAGCGGCTGGTCAGCCGTCGGCTGCCGCTGGACCGGTACGCCGAGGCCTTCGAGGCGCACGAGGACGACGTCAAGGTCGTACTGACGCTCACCTGACCTGCTCGCCCGCGGGTGGGCGCCGGACCTTAGGCTGCCGGATGTGGAACTCGTCTATCCCCCGGTCGTCGGCGCCTGCCGCTTGATGTTCCGCGCCCTCGACCTGAAGATCACGGTCACCGGTGCCGAGCATGTGCCGAGCACCGGTGGCGCCGTGCTCGCCAGCAACCACGTCAGCTACCTCGACTTCATCTTCTGCGGCCTGGCCGGGGTGGAGCGCCGGCGGCTGACCCGCTTCATGGCCAAGCAGGAGGTCTTCTCGCACCGCGTGTCCGGCCCGCTGATGCGGGGGATGCATCACATCCCGGTGGACCGCCAGGCCGGGTCGGGGTCGTTCCGGGAGGCGATGAGGGCACTGAAGGCCGGGGAGGTGGTCGGTGTCTTCCCCGAGGCGACGATCAGTCGTTCGTTCACCGTGAAAGAGGTCAAGAGCGGTGCTGCGCGGCTGGCGATGGCGACCGGCACGCCGCTGGTGCCGGTCGCGCTCTGGGGTGGACAGCGCCTGTTCACCAAGGACATCCCCCGTGACTTCCGGACCCGTGGGCGGTCGGTGACGATCGCCGTGGGTGAGCCGATGCACCCCGAGCGCCGCGCCGACGCCGCGGCTGTGACGGTCGACCTGCGAGACCGCATGCAGGCCTTGCTCGACGAGGTCCAGCGCAACCACCCCGACCAGCCGGTGCCCGGTGAGGACGCGCCGTGGCACCCGCGCCATCTGGGCGGCTCGGCGCCCACGCGCGAGCGCGCCCGTGAGCTGGACGTGGCCGAGCTGGCCGCACGAGCCGCCCGGCGGCGAGAGCGCGAGGGAGGCGCTAACCCTCGATGAGCAGAGCCCGGACCTCGTCGTCGGTCACCTCGTCGAAGTCGGCGTACCAGCTCCCCACGCTCCTGAACCCCCACGGTGTGGCCGGGCAGACGACCTCGTCCGCCACTTCGCTGAGCGCCCGCACCGCCTCGACCGGCGCGACCGGGACCGCCAGCGCGACCCGGGACGCACCCTGACGGCGAACGGCGACGCAGGCGGCGCGGGCGGTGGCGCCGGTTGCGAGTCCGTCGTCGACGACGAGGACGGTCCTGCCCTCGAGCGCGAGCGGTGCCCTGCCCTCGCGGTAGCTGTCCTCGCGCCGCCGGAGCTCGGCCAGCTCGGCGGAGGTGACCCGCTCGATCTGGTCGTCCTCGAGGTACTCGCGAGCCACCACGAGGTCGTTGAGGACACGCACGCCACCGGAGGCGACGGCACCGAACGCCAGCTCGGCGTGACCGGGGACACCGAGCTTGCGCACCACCAGCACGTCGAGCTCGGCGTCGAGGACACTCGCCACCTCCGCCGCGACCACCATGCCGCCGCGGGGCAGGCCGAGCACGACCGCGCCCTGCTCGGTCGGTCCCGACCGGACGATGACCTCACCGAGGGTCCGACCGGCGTCCGACCGGTCGGCGTACGGCAGCCGGACCTGCACGGTGCCAGCCTCGCACCGCCCGGGTGGGACCGCAAAGACGAGCCGGTCTGACGACGGCGAGGACGGGAGGGTCAGTTGATCATGCCCGCACCGACGGTGACCCCGGTGACCTCGTCGATGAGGTCGAAGGAGCCGGTGCGACGGTTCTTCTCGTAGGGGTCGCACAGCAGCGGCACGGTGGTCCGCAGCTGCACACGGCCGATCTCGTTCAGGCCGAGCTCCTTGGTCTCCAGGTCGCGGTGCAGGGTGTTGACGTCCAGGCGGTACTGGATGTCCTTGACCATCGCACGGCCCATCCGGGTCGTGTGCTTGATGGCGAGCTTCTGCCGCGGACGCATCGCCTCGGGCGCCATCCAGCAGATCATCGCGTCGATGTCCTGGCTGGGGGTCGGGGCGTTCGCCGGGCGGCAGATCATGTCACCGCGAGACACGTCGAGGTCGTCCTCGAGCCGCACCGTCACCGACATCGGCGGGTAGGCCTCGGACAGCTCCTTGTCGAACAGGTCGATGCCCGCGATCTTCGAGGTGAAGCCGCTGGGCAGCACCAGCACCTCGTCGCCGGGCTTGAGCACACCACCGGCGATCTGCCCCGCATAGCCGCGGTAGTCGTGGAACTCGTCGGACTTCGGGCGTACGACGTACTGCACCGGGAACCTGGTGTCGATCATGTCGCGGTCGGAGGCGACGTGGACGTGCTCGAGGTGGTGCAGCAGCGACGTGCCTTCGTACCACTTCATGTTCTCCGAGCGCTCGACCACGTTGTCGCCCTTGAGCGCCGAGATCGGGACGATCGTCAGGTCCGGGATGGACAGCTTGGTCGCGAACGACTGGAACTCCGCCTGGATCTCCTCGAACCGCTCCTGGGAGTAGTCCACGAGGTCCATCTTGTTGACCGCCAGCACCAGGTGCGGCACCCGTAGCAGCGACAGGATCACCGCATGCCGGCGCGACTGCTCGGTCAGCCCCTGGCGGGCGTCGACCAGCACCAGACCGAGGTCGGCAGTGGACGAGCCGGTGACCATGTTGCGGGTGTACTGCACGTGGCCGGGGGTGTCGGCGATGATGAACTTCCGCCGCGGGGTGGCGAAGTAGCGGTAGGCGACGTCGATCGTGATGCCCTGCTCACGCTCGGACCGGAGCCCGTCGGTGAGCAGCGCCAGGTCGGTGTAGTCGTAACCGCGCGACTTCGACGTCCGCTCGACCGCGTCCAGCTGGTCCTCGAAGATCGACTTCGAGTCCAGCAGCAGGCGTCCGATCAGGGTGGACTTGCCGTCGTCGACGGAGCCTGCAGTGGCGAACCGGAGCAGGTCCATGGAAGGTGCAGCCATCAGAAGTAACCCTCTCGCTTCCGGTCCTCCATCGCGGCCTCACTGAACCGGTCGTCGCCACGCGTGGCGCCGCGCTCGGTGATCCGCGATGCGCCGATCTCCTCGATGATCTCATCGGTGGTGCTGGCCGTGCTCTCCACGCAGCCGGTCAGCGTCATGTCGCCGACGGTGCGGAACCGCACTGTCTTCTTCTCGGCCTTCTCGTTGTCCTTCAGCGTGACGGCGTCGGACTTGCTGAGCAGCATGCCGTCGCGCAGGAACACCTCACGCTCGTGCGCGTAGTAGATCGAGGGGATCTCGAACTGCTCACTGCCGATGTAGGCCCAGATGTCGAGCTCGGTCCAGTTCGACAGCGGGAACACGCGCATGTGCTCGCCCTCACGGATCTTGCCGTTGTACAGCGACCACAGCTCCGGGCGCTGCATCTTCGGGTCCCACTGGCCGAACTCGTCGCGGTGGGAGTAGACGCGTTCCTTCGCCCGTGCCTTCTCCTCGTCGCGCCGGCCGCCACCGAAGGCGGCGGTGAAGCCCTCCTCCTCGATGCAGTGCAGAAGCGTGCCGATCTGCAGCCGGTTGCGGCTGGTCTTGCCGTCGTCGACGACGATCCCGTCCTTGATGGCCTGGTCCACCGAGGCGACGATCAACCGGACACCGAGGCGGTCCACCCACCGGTCGCGGGTCTCGATCACCTCGGGGAAGTCGACACCGGTGTCGACCTGCAGCACCGGGAACGGGATCTTCGCGGGGTAGAACGCCTTCTCGGCCAGCCGCATCATCGTGATCGAGTCCTTGCCGCCGGAGAACATCAGCACCGGCTTCTCGAACTCGGCCGCGACCTCGCGGAAGATGTGGATCGACTCCGCCTCCAGCTCATCGAGCTGGCTCAGGCGGTAGTCAGCGTGGGTGGTCATGGGAAGTGTGGTCCTCCAGTCGAAAGCAGCGGCCATCCTAGCGAGGCTCGGTCGGCGCGATCTCCTCGCGGTCACGGGGTGGTGGA
>JBOHDD010000380.1:0-2153 GCA_050699155.1 Nocardioidaceae bacterium | reverse complement strand
GTTGGCAGACTGTATCCATGCGGCTAGCCCTGGTGCAGATGAGTGCGACCACAGACAAGACGGCCAACATCAAGACCGTCGACAGGCTGATGGGCCAGGCCGGTGAGTCACGACCCGACCTGGTGATGTTGCCGGAGGCCGTGATGCACGACTTCGGTAGGCCCGACCAGCCCCTCGCCGAGGCGGCCGAGCCGCTCGACGGTCCGTTCGTCGCCGAGCTGCAACGTCTGGCGCGGCTGCACGCGACCACGGTCGTCGCCGGAATGTTCGAGCGCGCGCCTGACGACGACCGGGTGTTCAACAGCCTCGTCGCGGTCGACGGGCAGGGGCTGCTCGGCGTCTATCGCAAGACGCACCTGTACGACTCGTTCGGTTATCGCGAGTCCGACCGGCTGGTCGCCGGGCCTCCGGAGCCGGTCGTCGTACCCGTCGCGGATCTGAAGCTCGGCCTGATGACCTGCTACGACCTCCGGTTCCCGGAGATGGCGCGCGCGTTGGTCGACGCCGGAGCCGACACCCTGGCCGTGCCCGCCGCGTGGGTCGCCGGAGAGCACAAGGTCGACCACTGGCAGACTCTGCTGCGCGCTCGCGCGATCGAGAACACCTGCTTCGTGATCGCGGCGGCGCAGTGTGGCAAGGTCTACTGTGGCCACTCGGCGGTGATCGACCCGATGGGAGTCGTCGTCACCGCCTTGACCGACGAGGAGGGGATCGCCATCGCCACGGTCGCCTCTGGAGCGATCTTCGGTGCGCGCCAGAAGAACCCCGCTCTCGCCCACCGTCGGTTCGCCGTCACACCGACTGCAGACGAAGGGCGCTGAGAGGCATCGCCGTTGTGCTGACTCGTGCCGACCGTGCGCGGACCCAGAAGCGATCCCATCGCAGGCCTGGGCGAAACTGGGTCGGGCGGGTGCTGTCGGCGATGCTGGTGATGCTGATCGTGGTGCTCACCCTGGTGGGCCTGGTCGCGGCGTTGACCCGCTTCGTGGAGCCTCCTGGTGACCTACCGGCCAGCAGCCCCAGGTTCGGCGCGGTGCTGCTGACCGTCGTGCTCTGCGGGCTCGGGGCGCATCGGATCGGTGGACACACCCTCGCGGCCACGGCGTTCGCGGCCGGAGTCGCAGCCGCCGCGGTCATCACCGGGTTGCCATGGCTGCTTGCCGGTGTCGCCGCCCTGACCGCGTTCGCCGCCACGGTCCTGGCGGTCGTGGCGACCAGACCCGCGAAGACCCAGGGCCATGTGGTGCGCGAGTACCTGGTGGCCATCGGGGTGGCCCTGGTCGGTGCGGTGTCGGTCGGGGCCTACGCCGCACCGATGAAGCCGATCGTGCTGGGCAACGTCGTACTCCTCACCTCCCTGACGGCGACCTTGTGGGTGGCTCACCGGCTCGGTGGAGGCTTCCACGGTCTGGGCAAGCGCGGGGCACTGGTGATCGTCGGCGCGGTGACGGTTCTGGTCGTCGGTCTCGCGTACAGCGAGGCGCTGCGGCGCTGGGGCAGCCCGGGGCTGATCGAGTCGGTGGCCGGGTGGCGGGAGTCGGTGACGAGCATGCTCGGCGCCGTGCCGCGGCCGCTCGAGCTGTTCATCGGATTCCCGGCCCTGGTGTGGGGACTGGTGACACGTTCGCAGCTGCGCCAGGGCTGGTGGGTCTGCGCGTTCGGCTGCCTCGGAACGGCGGGGGTGGCCACCTCGCTCGTCGGCCCGGGTACGGCGGTCGGCGAGGAGCTGCTCTCGACGGTGTACTCCGTGGCGATCGGGCTGGTGCTCGGATCTGTCCTGTGGGGTCTGGACCTGCTCCTGACCGGGCCGCGCGGACGGCGCGCACGGCAGGCGGAGCGCACGCTTCCGCTGCGCCCGGAGCCTGCACGGTCGCGGCCCCTGCTCTAGGACGCCCGTTCGTCGTGAGGCGTCATTCCTGCGCCGTCACATTGCCCCGGCCGTATCGAGGGTGCCGTGTAGCGTGATCGCGCGATGCGGTGGACGCGCGAGGGAGGCCGTTGGTGGAGAGCGAGATCGTGGCCGAGTTGGTCGCCAACGTCTGGAAGGTCGTCGTCTCGCCCGGTGACGACGTTGCGGAGGGCGACACCATCTGCATCCTCGAGTCGATGAAGATGGAGATCCCCGTGCTCACCGAGGAGCCAGGCAGGGTAGC
>JBOHDD010000379.1:0-4379 GCA_050699155.1 Nocardioidaceae bacterium | reverse complement strand
CGTCTCGACCCCGCCCACGAACCTGCCCATGTACTGACTGTGAGAAGGACCCAGTAGGTGAACTCCCCCGCTCCCGAGGACCTCCCCCACGACGAGTCAGGTCTGCCGCAGGACGACCCGCACTGGTTCAAGCGAGCCGTGTTCTACGAGGTGCTCGTCAGGTCATTCAAGGACTCCAACGGTGACGGTGTCGGCGACTTCCGGGGGCTGCGCGAGAAGCTCGACTACATCGAGTGGCTGGGGGTCGACTGCCTCTGGATCCCGCCGTTCTACACCTCTCCTCTTCGTGACGGCGGGTACGACGTCGCCGACTACATCGACATCCAGCCGGAGGTAGGCACACTCGACGACTTCAAGGACCTGCTCGACGCGGCACACGCGCGCGGACTGAGGATCATCGTCGACTTCGTGATGAACCACACGTCGGACCAGCACGAGTGGTTCCAGGAGTCCCGCCGCGATCCCAACGGACCCTACGGTGACTTCTACGTGTGGTCAGACAACGACGACGGCTACCCCGGCACCCGCATCATCTTCGTCGACACCGAGGCATCCAACTGGACCTGGGACCCCGTGCGTAGCCAGTACTTCTGGCACCGTTTCTACAGTCACCAGCCGGACCTCAACTTCGAGAACCCCAAGGTGCACGACGCGATGTTCGAGGCGTTGAGCTTCTGGCTCGACCTCGGCGTCGACGGGTTCCGGCTCGACGCAGTGCCGTACCTCTACGAGACCGACGGCACCAACAACGAGAACCTGCCGGAGACCCACCACTTCCTCAAACGGGTGCGGCAGTACGTCGACGACCACTACCCCGACAGGGTGCTGCTGGCCGAGGCCAACCAATGGCCCTCGGACGTCGTCGACTACTTCGGTGACGTCGAGAGCGGTGGCGACGAGTGCCACATGTGCTTCCACTTCCCGGTGATGCCGCGCATCTTCATGGCCGTACGCCGTGAGTCCCGCTACCCGATCTCGGAGATCCTGGCCGAGACACCGCCCATCCCGCACAACTGCCAGTGGGGCATCTTCCTGCGCAACCACGACGAGCTCACGCTGGAGATGGTCACCGACGAGGACCGCGACTACATGTGGGACGAGTACGCCACGGACCCCCGCATGAAGGCCAACATCGGCATCCGCCGGCGGCTGGCGCCGCTCCTCGACAACGACGTCAACCGGATGGAGCTGTTCACGGCACTGCTGCTGTCCCTGCCGGGGTCGCCGGTGCTGTACTACGGCGACGAGATCGGGATGGGAGACAACATCTGGCTCGGTGACCGAGACGGCGTACGCACACCGATGCAGTGGACGCCGGACCGCAACGCCGGCTACTCGACGGCGACACCCGGCAAGCTGCACCTCCCCGTGATCATGGACCCGGTGTTCGGCTACCAGCGGGTGAACGTCGAGACCGAGCTGGAGAACTCCTCGTCCCTGTTGCACTGGACCAGGTTGATCGTGCACGCACGCAAGGATCATCCGGCGTTCGGCATGGGCGCGTTCACCGACCTCGGCGGGTCCAACCCGACGATCTTCACGTACTCCCGCGAGTTCGGTGACGACGTAGTGCTCTGCGTCAACAACCTCTCGCGATTCCCGCAACCCGTGGAGCTGGATCTCCGCCGCTTCGAGGGCATCGAGCCGGTCGAGCTGCTCGGCGGAGTCAGGTTCCCGCAGATCGGTGAGCTGCCGTATCTGCTGACGCTCGGTGGGTACGGCTTCTACTGGTTCCGTCTACCCAAGCCGAAGGAGGAGTCCTCATCGTGACGTCGGTGTTCGACGAGCACGTCCACGAGTACCTCGGGCATCAGCGCTGGTTCGGCGGCAAGGGACGAGCCTTCGCCGTGACCGACCGCCGGACCTTCCCATGGCTGACCGGGGACGATGTCCACCCCGCGTTCCGGGTCGAGCTGGTCACCGTCGACTACGGCGACGGCGACATCGAGGTGTACCAGCTGCCGGTCTCCTACTATCCCGAGATCCAGGAGCACCTGGCGCACGCGTTCATCGGGACCTGGACCGAGCCCGACCTCGGCGACGTGATGGCCTACGACGGTCTGCACGACCGCAACGCGACCGGTCACCTGCTCCACGGTGTGCTCGAGGAGCGGCCGGTCGAGGGGCTGAGCTTCCATGTTCTCGACGAGACCGACCGCGATCTCGACGGAGCCTCGCTGCTGATGACGGCTGAGCAGAGCAACTCCTCGCTGGTCTTCGGTGAGGATGCGCTGCTGAAGGTCTTCCGCAAGGTCGCGCCGGGCCGCAACCCCGACATCGAGATCCACGAGGCGCTGACCCACGCGGGTGTGGACAAGGTTGCCGCCCTCTTCGGCTGGGTCAGTGCGGACTGGCCGGGTTCGGAGCAGGCCGCCGACCTCGGCATGCTGCAGCAGTTCCTGCGCACCGCGACTGACGGCTGGACGATGGCGCTGAGCAGCGTGCGTGACCTCTATGCCGAGGCCGACCTGCACGCGGACGAGGTGGGCGGTGACTTCGCCGGGGAGTCCCACCGTCTCGGCGCGGCCACCGCCGAGGTGCACAGGCAACTGGCGAACCTCCTCGACTCCCGCATGTGGAGCGCTGACGACCTTCGCGAGCTTGCTTCGAGGATGCAGGGACGACTCGAGGCCGCGGTGCACGTCGTACCCGATCTGGAGCATCACGTGTCCGGCCTGCGGGAGGCCTTCGACGCGCTCGCCAAGGCCGAACACTCCGTCAGCGTGCAGCGGGTCCATGGCGACCTGCACCTCGGACAGACGTTGCGTACCGTCAAGGGCTGGAAGCTCATCGACTTCGAGGGAGAGCCGGCCAAGTCGCTCGCCGACCGGATCGCGCTGGACTCGCCGTTGCGTGACGTCGCCGGCATGCTGCGTTCGTTCGACTACGCGGCCGCCACGCTGCTCACCGACCACCCGCACGACCAGCAGATCGCCTACCGCGCACGCGAGTGGGCGCAGCGCAACCGGGTCGCATTCTGCGAGGGATACGCCGAGGAGTCGCCGATCGACCCCCGCACCGAGTCCGTCCTGATGAGGGCGTACGAGACGGACAAGGCGATCTACGAGGTCGTCTACGAGTCCCGCAACCGCCCGTCCTGGCTGCCGATCCCGATGGCAGCCATAGCCCGGTTGTCCGGGGCGGACCAGGGTGAGGGCACCTGATGGCCGAGGACCTGGACACCCTGATCGCAGGTGAGCATCACGACCCCCATGCGGTCCTGGGGCCGCACGTCGGTCCCGACGGGGTGACCGTGCGGGTGCTGCGACCGATGGCCAGCAAGGTGAGCGTGGTGACACCGGACTCCCGGCACAGTCTGACTCACGAGCGGCGCGGCGTGTGGCGTGGTCTGATCCCCGGCCGTCAGGTCCCCGACTATCGGCTCGAGGTCGAGTACGACGGTCGGACCGTGCGCACCGACGACCCGTACCGGTTCCTGCCGACTCTGGGCGAGGTGGACCTCCACCTGATCGGCGAAGGGCGGCACGAGCGGCTGTGGTCCGTGCTCGGTGCCCATGTGCGCACCTACGACACCGCCCAGGGCACCGTCACCGGTACGTCGTTCGCGGTCTGGGCGCCCAACGCCCGCGGAGTGCGTGTCGGCGGCGACTTCAACCACTGGGACTCCACGTCGCACCCGATGCGCTCGATGGGCTCCAGTGGGGTGTGGGAGCTGTTCGTCCCCGATGTGGGCAGCGGCACTCGCTACAAGTTCGACGTACGCGGGGCCGACGGCCGGTGGCACGAGAAGGCCGACCCCATGGCCTTCTACGCTGAGACCGCACCGGCGAACGCCTCGGTGGTGTTCGAGTCGGCCTACACCTGGCAGGACCAGACCTGGGTCGAGCAGCGCTCCCGGCAGCAGATGGAGTCGCGCCCGATGAGTGTCTACGAAGTGCATCTCGGCTCGTGGCTGCGTGGGCGGTCCTACCGGGAGCTGGCCGAGGAGCTCGTCGGCTACGTCGGCGACCTCGGGTTCACCCACGTGGAGCTACTGCCGGTGATGGAGCACCCGTACGGCGGCTCCTGGGGCTACCAGGTGTCGTCCTACTACGCGCCTACCTCCCGTCTGGGCAACCCCGACGACTTCCGCTTCCTCGTGGACAGACTGCACCAGGCGGATATCGGCGTGATCGTCGACTGGGTGCCTGCGCACTTCCCCAAGGACGAGTGGGCGCTCGCCCGCTTCGACGGTGCACCGCTCTACGAGCACAGCGACCCCAGCCGCGGAGAGCACCCCGACTGGGGCACCCTGATCTTCGACTTCGGACGCTCCGAGGTTCGCAACTTCCTGGTGGCCAACGCGCTCTACTGGCTCGAGGAGTTCCACATCGACGGGATCCGTGTCGACGCCGTGGCCTCGATGCTGTACCTCGACT
>JBOHDD010000378.1:0-9293 GCA_050699155.1 Nocardioidaceae bacterium | reverse complement strand
ACCCTATGGCGAGCCCTGCTGGGGGTCGAGAAGACGGTCATCGAAGACATCGAGTTCTACGAGGACGAGCAGCTGCTGGTGGCTCATGTTCGTGCTCGGAAACGGGCGCGTGGCCAGTGTGGTCGGTGCGGGCGGCGATCACCGGCCTATGACCGTGGCGAGGGGCGGCGCCGCTGGCGGGCACTGGACCTGGGCACGATCCAGACCGTCCTGGAAGCCGAGGCTCCTCGGGTCCGCTGTCGCGAGCATGGGCCGACGGTGGTGGCGGTGCCGTGGGCGCGCCATGCCGCCGGGCACACCCTGGCCTTCGATGACACGGTGGCCTGGCTGGCGGTGGCCTGCTCGAAAACCGCGGTGTGCGAACTGATGCGGATCGCCTGGCGCACCGTCGGCGCGATCATCACCCGGGCATGGGCCGACGTCGAGGCCGTGCATGACCGGTTCGCGAACCTGTCGCGGATCGGGATCGATGAGATCGCCTACAAGCGCGGACAGCGCTACCTGACCGTGGTGGTCGACCACGACTCCGGCCGGCTGGTGTGGGCCGCACCCGGCCGGGAGAAGGCCACGTTGGAGCGGTTCTTCGACGCCCTCGGTGAGCAGCGCTGCGCCCAGATCACCCACGTGTCCGCCGACGGCGCGGACTGGATCAGCGCCGTGGTCGCACGCCGCTGTCCGAACGCGGTGCGCTGCGCCGACCCCTTCCACATCGTCAAGTGGGCCACCGAGGCCCTCGACGACGTCCGCCGCCAGGCATGGAACGCCGCTCGCCGCCAACCAGGCGGCCGCGCAGACCGGATCCGGTGGTCGCGTGGACGCCTCCGCCAAGACGCCGCCGGAAACGCGAAGACGCTCAAGCACGCCCGCTATGCGTTGTGGAAGAACCCCCAGAACCTCACCACCCGACAGGCCGCGAAGCTGGCCTGGATCGCCAAGACCGACCCCACGCTGCACCGCGCCTACCTACTCAAGGAAGGACTCCGGCTGGTCTTCCAGCTGCCCTACGACGAAGCCGTCGAGGCTCTCGAGGCCTGGATCGGCTGGGCCCGCCGCTGCCGCATCCCTGCCTTCGTTGACCTGCAACGACGCATCGTCAAACACCAGGCATCAATCCTCGCCGCGATCGAGCACGGACTGTCCAACGGACGCATCGAGTCGGTCAACACCAAGATCCGCCTCATCACCCGCATCGCCTTCGGCTTCAAGTCCCCCGACGCCCTCATCGCCCTGGCCATGCTCAACCTCGGCGGCCACCGTCCGGTCCTCCCCGGCCGGAAATGACCCACGGATCGGTCAGGAGAGCCGGAAATGGGTGGGGTGACCGAGGCCACGTGCCAGATGCTGTAACTCCGAGTTACATTAGTCGTGACGAACATGCCCCCACGAAGTGGACTTGGACGGACGATGGCCACCAACAACGGCGCGACGTCGACGCTCGGCTCGTCGCGGCGCAGCATTCGCCGCGACCCGCTCGGTGTCGGTGTCGCGATGATCAACAGGCTCGCCGGAGTGCGGGCCCTCGACCGGTTCGGCCTGCGCAAGCCGACCGAGCGGGTTGTCTTCGAGGCCACCAGGACCGGGTTCCGCACCCTGGGCGCGATCAGCCGGGGGTTCCCGGTCGGCACGGTCGCCCGCAGGCCCGAGCGTCTTCCGGCAGCCAAGGCGACCGGGCGCTTCGACCTGACGCAGACCGAGGACCAGCAGATGATGGTCGGTGTCGTCTCGGAGTTCGCCGAGGAGGTGCTGCGGCCGGTGGCGGGGGAGGCGAACGACTCCTGTGCGGCGCCGGCCGACGTGCTCGAACGAAGCGCGGAGCTCGGCCTGACACTGATCGAGGTCCCCGAGTCCCTCGGCGGCATCGTGAGCGAGCGCTCGACGACGACCGGCGTGCTGGTCGCAGAGGCGATGGCGCACGGCGACATGGGCCTCGCGGTGGCCTGCCTCGCACCGTCGGCCGTCAGCACTGCCGTGTCCCTGTGGGGAGACGAGCAGCAGCAGGCGGCCTACCTGCCGGCGTTCACCGGTGAGCAGGTGCCGGCGGCCGCGCTGGCGGTGATGGAGCCTCGCGCGCTGTTCGACCCCTTCGACCTGCGTACGACGGCCCGCCGCGTGCCGGGTGGCTTCGTCCTCGACGGGGTGAAGTCACTGGTGCCCCGGGGCGCCGACGCCGAGCTCTTCGTGGTTGCGGCCGACCTGGAAGGGGAGGGACCGGCGCTGTTCGTGCTCGAGTCCGACACCGACGGAGTGGTGATCGAGGCCGAGCCGTCGATGGGCCTGCGGGCGGCGAGCCTGAGCAGGGTCGTTCTGGCCGATGTCTCTCTACCGGAGACCGCCCTGCTGGCAGACGCGCGTGGCGAGGGTTACGCCGAGTGCGTCCGGCTGGCCAGGCTGGGATGGTGCGCGCTGTCCCTCGGCACCTCCAAGGCGGTGCTGGACCACGTGACGCCGTACGTCAACGAACGCGAGGCCTTCGGCGAGCCGATCAGCCACCGGCAGTCGGTGGCGTTCATGGTCGCCAACATCGGCATCGAGCTCGAGGGCATGCGTCTGGTCACCTACCGGGCGGCCTCGCGCGCGGAGCAGGGCAGGTCGTTCGCCCGTGAGACGGCGCTCGCCCGCAGCCTGTGCTCCGATCGCGGCATGCAGATCGGCACCGACGGTGTGCAGCTGCTGGGTGGTCACGGGTTCGTGAAGGAGTTCCCGGTGGAGCGCTGGTATCGGGACCTGCGCGCGATCGGCCTGATGGAAGGTGGGGTGCTGGTCTGATGATCAATCTCGAGACTCCGAAGAGGTTCCGCGGTTTCGTCAACCAGGCGCACCAGGTCGCCGCCGAGATGCTGCGCCCGAACTCGCGACGCTACGACCTGGACGAGCACACCTACCCCACGGAGCTCGACATGCTCGCGGCGATGGTCGACGGCATCGGTGCCGCGGGGCACGGGAGGGGTGCCGGAGCGGCGGGCGTACGCCGCCCCGAGACCGGTGCCGACGACGACCCGGACGAGGTGCGCAACGGATCCAACATGTCCTCGGTGCTCAGCATCATCGAGATGTGCTGGGGCGACGTGGGGCTGTTGCTGTCGATGCCGCGCCAGGGCCTGGGGAACTCGGCCATCGCCTCGGTCGCCGACGCGGAGCAGCTGGACAGGTTCGCCGGCGTCTGGGCCGGGATGGCCATCACCGAACCTGGGTGCGGCTCGGACTCGGCCAGCATCAGCACCACCGCCCGACTGGACGGCGATGCCTATGTGATCAACGGCGAGAAGATCTTCGTCACGGCCGGCGGGCGCTGCGACGCCGTGGTCGTGTGGGCGACCCTCGACAAGTCCAAGGGGCGGGCTGCGATCAAGTCGTTCGTAGTTGCCAAGGACACGCCAGGCATGACTGTCGAGCGGCTCGAGCACAAGCTCGGGATCCGTTCGTCCGACACCGCGACGATCAGGTTCGAGGACTGCAGGGTGCCGAAGGAGAACCTCCTCGGCAGCCCTGAGGTGGACACCGGCAAGGGCTTCGCCGGTGTGATGCAGACCTTCGACAACACACGGCCGCTGGTGGCGGCGATGGCCGTCGGATGTGCGCGGGCCTCACTGGAGGTCACCCGCGAGCTGCTCGCCGAGGCCGGCGTCGAGGTGGACTACGACCGCCCGGCGCAGGCACAGCCGTCCGCAGCGGCGACGTACCTGCAGATGGAGTCCGACTGGGAGGCCGGCTACCTGCTGACCCTGCAGGCCGCGTGGATGGCCGACAACGGCAGACCGAACTCCCTGCAGGCGTCGATGGCCAAGGCCAAGGCCGCCCGGGTCGGCAACGACGTGACGCTGCGCTGTGTCGAGCTGGCGGGCAGCCTCGGCTACAGCGAGCACGAGCTACTGGAGAAGTGGGCGCGCGACTCGAAGATCCTGGACATCTTCGAGGGCACCCAGCAGATCCAGCAGCTGATCGTCGCCCGCCGGCTGCTGGGCAAGTCCTCGTCCGAGCTGAAGTAGGGTCACAGGTCGAGGCTGAATGCCAGCAGGTCGATGCCCGGCGCGGGGGACCAGTCGAGGTCGGGTGCACGCCGAAAGCCCAGGCGCGCGTACAGCCGGTGCGCAGCGTCCATCCCGTGGTCGCTGCAGATGACGATGCGGTGGTCGCCGAGCTCGCGGCTGCGCACGATGCAGCGCTGCACCAGTGCGTCGGCGACACCGCGGCGGCGCGCGGAGGAGTGCACGGCCAGCATGCGGAACTCCCCCTCACCGTCGCCGGCCAGCTCGCGGAAGCTCGAGCCCGCTGGGCAGAAGGTCACCGTCCCCAGCACCTCTTGGTCAGCATCGACCGCCACCCAGAGCTCGGCCCCCTCGGCCCGGCTGGTCGCGTCACGGAGCACCTCGACGTAGTCATGGCCGAGGTAGATGAAGCCGTCGTCGGCGTACGCGGCGGCGGTGATCTCGCCGACGGTGTCCAGCTCGTGCGGCCGTGCGGCCCGGATCTCTAACGTCACCGCGCCATTGTCCCCGACGACCGCTCAGACCTGCATGAGGGCGCGTCGGACGCGCTTCTCCGACACCGGGTAGCGAGTGCCCAGCTGTTGTGCGAAGACGCTCACCCGCAGCTCCTCGATCATCCAACGCACCTCGGTGAGTCCCTCCGGGAGAGGTGCGTCCGGAGGGAGTGCGTCGATGCGGTCGGTGAGCGCGTCCTCGAGCGCCTGGATCCGGTCGGTCTCCGCCAGGTCGCGATGAACGGACGTCGGGAGCCTGTCCAGCCGCCGCTCTACCGCACGGAGGTAGCGATGCAGCTCGGGCAGCCGATCGGCACCGACCTCGCTGACGAAGCCCGGAAACACGAGGCCGTCGAGCTGGTGACGAATGTCCGCCACGGCCGGAAACAGTGCGGGCGAGCCGGTCTGGTCGAGCCGCTGCCGCAGGGCGTACGTGGTTGCGAGCACCCGCTGCACATCCTGGACGACGCCGAGTGTCGTGTCGTGCAGGTCGGCGCGCACCGCATCGCGCAGGGCCGTGAACCCGGGGGCGTCCCATGCTGGTCCACCGTTGCGGCGGACCAGGACGTCGACGGCCGCGTCGAGACAGTCGTGCAGCAGGGCGAGCACCCCACCGTGGGGGTTGTGGCTGAGCGCCAGCTTCGCTGGGTTGTCGAGCCTTCCGCGCACCCACTGAAGCGGTGACGGTAGTTGGATCAGCAGCAGGCGACGCGTTCCGCGCCACATCGCGAGCCGCTGCTCGTCGCGGCTCTGCAGGACTCGTAGCGCGACCATGTCCCCTTCCTCCACGAGAGAGGGAAAGCCGACCATTTCGTGGCCATCTGAGGACTCCACGAAGTCCTTCGGCAGGCCGTCTGCGGGCCAGTCACGCAGCCTGTCGCGTTCGAGACGTCGAGCGGCGTGTGACAGCCGCGACCCCGTCTGCGGCCTCAGCCTGTTCCGCAGTGCCTCGAGGTCCTTGTCCGCGCCGAGGACCTTCCCTTCGGCGCCCTCGACGCGGAAGGTCATCCGCAGGTGGTCCGGTACCAGGTCGGGGTGCCAGGCCTCGTGCGGGACCGGCACGCCTGTCTCCCGGTGCAGCTCGCTGCCCAGGGCGTCGACCAGCGGCCTGTCGGTGTGCTCGAGGCGGGCGAGGGCGGCGCGAGCGCGGTCGGGTGCGGGGACGAAGTTGCGTCGCAGCTGCTTGGGCAGCGTGCGGATCAGGGCCGTGGCAAGCTCCTCCCGCAGACCCGGCACCTGCCAGTCGAAACCGTCGGTGCTGACCTGGTTGAGGATCGAGTCCCGGACGTGGACCGTGACGCCGTCGTCGGGGTGACCCGGCTCGAACACGTAGCTGAGCGGCAGGTCGAGCTCGCCGTGTGACCACACCTCCGGGAAGTCGTCGGTGCTGACCTGGTCGGACCCCGGGCGCACCAGCTGTGACCTGTGCAGCCTCAGCAGGTCCGGTGCGGTGGTCCGGGTCCGCTTCCACCAGGTGTCGAAGTGCGCCGCCGAGACCACCTCCTCGCCGACTCGCTGGTCGTAGAAGTCGAACAGCGTCTCGTCGTCGACCAGGATGTCGCGGCGACGCGAGCGGTCCTCGAGCTCCCCCACCTGGGAGACAAGGGCACGGTTGTCGTGGAAGAAGTCATGCCGGGTGTCCCACTCGCCGTAGACCAGCGCATGCCGGATGAACAGCTCCCGGCACAGGACGGGGTCGTGCCTGGCGTAGCTCACCTTGCGCGCGGCCACCAGGGGGACGCCGTACAACGTGACCTTCTGGTATGCCATCACCGCACCCCGCTTCTTCTCCCAGTGCGGCTCGCTGTGGGTACGGCGTACCAGGTGGGCGGCGAGCTCCTCCACCCAGGCAGGGTCGACTCGCGCCGCCGTGCGCGCCCACAGACGCGTGGTCTCGACGAGCTCGGCGGCCATCACCCACTGCGGCGACCTCTTGAACAGCCCCGAGCCCGGGAAGATCGCGAACCTGGCGCCGCGCGCCCCGAGGTAGTCACGCTTGTCCGCGTCGAAGAGCCCGACGTGGGAGAGGAGTCCGGACAGCAGTGCCTGGTGGACACGGGCGGGATCGGCCGGAGTCCTGTTCGGTGTGCAGTCCAGCGAGCGGGCGACCTGCCGCAGCTGCGCCTGGAGGTCCTGCCATTCGCGGACCCGAAGGTAGCCGAGGTACTCGTCCCGGCACATCCGCCGGAACCTGCTGGACGAGAGGGCCTGCTGTTGCTCGCGGAGGTGGTTCCACAGGTTCAGGTATGCCGTGAAGTCCGAGTCCGGGTCGGCGAACCTCGCATGCGCCTGGTCGGCGGCCTGCTGGCGGTCGACCGGGCGCTCGCGCGGGTCCTGGATGGACAACGCGGCGGCGATCACCATCACCTCACGCAGGCAGCCGAGCCGGTCGGCCTCGAGCATCATCCGGCCCAGCCGAGGGTCCAGCGGGATCTGCACCAGCCTCCGACCCAGGCGGGTCAGCCGCTTGCGTGGGTCCTGTACGTGCAGGTCGAGGGCGCCGAGCTCCTCGAGCACCTGGAGCCCGTCACGGATGTTGCGCTGGTCCGGTGGGTCCAGGAACGGGAACGCACCGATGTCACCGAGGCCGATCGAGGTCATCTGCAGGATGACCGAGGCCAGGTTGGTCCGGGCGATCTCGGGGTCGGTGAACTCCGGACGCGCGAGGTAGTCGTCCTCGCTGTACAGCCGGATGCACACACCGTCCGCCGTGCGCCCGCAGCGGCCGGCGCGCTGGTTCGCCGAGGCCTGTGACACCGGCTCGATCGGCAGCCGCTGCACCTTGGTGCGCTGGCTGTAGCGGGAGATCCGGGCCGTACCGGGGTCGACCACGTAGCGGATGCCGGGGACGGTCAGCGAGGTCTCCGCGACGTTGGTCGCCAGCACGATCCGCCGCCCCGGGTGCGGAGCGAAGACGCGGTGCTGCTCGGCAGCGGACAGTCGGGCGTAGAGGGGAAGCACCTCGGTGTCGCGCAGGTGGCGTCTGCGCAGCGCGTCGGCGGTGTCCCGGATCTCACGCTCGCCGCTGAGGAACACCAGGATGTCGCCGCGCGGCTCGGCGTACAGCTCGTCGACGGCGTCGCTGATCGCCTGCACCTGGTCCCGGTCGCGACCGCCCGCGCCGGACCTGTCGTCGACCAGCGGACGGTACCGGACCTCGACGGGGTAGGTGCGTCCCGACACCTCTACGACCGGTGCGTCGTCGAAGTGACGTGCGAACCTGTGAGGGTCGATGGTGGCCGAGGTGATGATGACCTTGAGGTCCGGCCGTCGGGGAAGCAGCTGCCTGAGGTAGCCGAGGATGAAGTCGATGTTGAGGCTGCGTTCGTGTGCCTCGTCGATGATGAGCGTGTCATAGCCGCGCAGTGAGCGGTCGCGCTGGATCTCGGTGAGCAGGATGCCGTCGGTCATCAGCTTGACGAGGCTCCGGTCGCTGGTCCGGTCGGTGAACCGCACCTGGTAGCCGACGGTCTCGCCCGGTGATGTTCCCAGCTCCTCGCTGACGCGTTCGGCCACGGTGCGTGCCGCGAGCCTGCGGGGCTGCGTGTGCCCGATCAGCCCGCGAACCCCGCGACCGAGCCCGAGGCAGATCTTCGGCAGCTGGGTGGTCTTTCCCGAGCCGGTCTCACCCGCGACGACCACGACCTGGTGATCCCGGATGGCGGCGGCGATGTCGTCCCGCCGCCGGCTGACCGGCAGCTCAGCCGGATACGGCAGCGGGGGTACGTCGGAGCGTCGGCGCTCGATGCGCGACTCCGCCTCCTCGACCGCGGCCCGTACCTGCTCGAGCGCCTCGCGTCGTGCCCCTGCGTCGGTGAGCCGGCGGACACGGTCGAGCTGGCGGGACAGACGCCGCTCGTCCCGCAGCATCAGCGCAGGCAGCCGTCGTCGGAGTCGGCCCGTCGAAGACGGGTGGGCAGCGGAGGTCATACGTGCCAACAGAATAGGCAACCACCGGTCACCCGGCCGATGCGGTAGAACAACAGCATGATCCGTCGACGGGTGGTCGTACACGGTCGTGTCCAGGGCGTCTTCTTCCGCGACACCTGTCGGCGGCAGGCCATGGCCCGACACGTCGCCGGCTGGGTGCGGAACACCCCCGACGGGACCGTGGAGGCTGTCTTCGAGGGCGAGCCCGAGGCCGTGGCCGCGATGACCGACTGGTGCAGGCGCGGTCCGGCGTACGCGTCGGTCGAGGACGTGGAGGTGGCCGAGGAGCCGCCGCAGGGTGACGGAGGCTTCGAGGTCCGCTGACGGCCGGAGTGCCTGTGCGTCAGCCGTCGAGGGCTGCGCGGTCGGCCTCGGCCGGTTCGTCGTCCAGCGCGTGTGCCGGGATGACGACGACCGGGCACCCGGCGTGCCGCACCATCTGGTCGGTGGTCGAGCCCATCACCAGCCCCGCGAAGCCTCCGCGTCCGCGTGCGGAGACCACGAGCAGGTCGGCGTGAGCGGACGCCTCCAGGAGCAGTCGTGCCGAAGGACCGTGCAGGACATGGCAGGTCACCGACCGTATTCCGGACGGCAGGTCGAGCGCCGCGGCGTCCCGCTCCAGCCCCTGGCGCACCCCCCGCTCGAAGTCGGCCAGCGGTGGTACGTAGCCCGTGCTCCAGGTGTCCGGTCGCGGTGCCGACGACAGCGTCCAGGTACGGACGACGTACAGGTCGCAGCCGGTGCGCACGGCCCAGTCGGCGGCCCACTGCAGCGCGCGGTCGGAGTGCCGCGAGCCGTCGTGACCGACCACGATCCCCCCGCGGATGTCGACCGATGTGGCGACGTCGTCCATGCAAGCCCCTCCTCGTGCCATGCGGTTGCC
>JBOHDD010000377.1:0-2220 GCA_050699155.1 Nocardioidaceae bacterium | reverse complement strand
CAACTACCTCGACGTGGCCTCGATCGTCCCGCTGGCGCAGCAGCTGCTGAACTCCCTGACGATCGTGGTCGTAGCCGTCCCCGTGACCGTGCTGGTGGCCTCCGGGGCGGCCTTCGCCATCGTGGCCGGCCACCCCCTTGTACGACGGTGGCTGCTCGCCGTCTCCCTGGTCGCGCTGATGGTTCCGGCGAGTGCCCTGTGGGTACCACGCGTTGTCCTGTACGAGCTGCTGGGTCTGACCGACCACACGCTGGTCGCGGCGGTTCCGGCCCTGATGGCAACCACTCCCTTCTTCGTGCTGCTGCTGGCCCTGGCCTACAGCCGGATACCCCGGTCGCTGTTCGAGGCGGCCGCGGTCGAGGGTCTCTCCCCGCTGCGCACCTGGCGAACGGTGGTGCTGCCGGTGACCTGGCCGGCCACCTGCGCTGTCGGCGTACTCGCCTACGTCTTCCACTGGTCCAACCTGGTGGAGCCACTGCTGCTGATCGCACAGGAGGAGCGCTGGCCGGTGTCCCTCGGTCTCCGGACGCTCGCCTCGTTCGAGCCGACCTTCTACCCGCTACTGCTCGCCGCGTCGGTCATCGTGACCCTGCCGGCGGTCGCTGCCTTCGTGCTCGTCCAGCGGGCGTTCTTCAACCGCACACTGGGAGCGTGACTCGAATGAGATGCAGGTTGGGTCTGGCAGGACTCGGGGCGGTCGTGGCGCTGTCGCCCATCGCCTGCACAGCCTCGACCGGCTCAGGATCCGATGCCGCGGGCGACAGCATCCGTTTCCAGGTCTCCGGGGAGCCCGAGGAGGCAGCGGTCTACGAGTCGTTGGCCAGTGCCTTCATGAAGCAAAATCGCGATGTCACCGTCGACGTGGTCACGGTTGCGGAGAAGAGCGACCACCTCGCACGGCTCTCCACCTCGTTCGCTGCCGGTGACCCACCAGACGTGTTCCTGGTCAACTTCCGCGAGTTCTCCCAGTTCGCAGTGCGCGGTGCCCTCGAACCCGTCGGTCCGCTGCTGCGCGAACGCGCCCTGAAGCTGACCGACTACTTCCGGCCGCCGGTGGAGGCCTTCACGTACGCGGGGGCGCTGCAGTGCATGCCGCAGAACATCTCATCGCTCGTCGTGTACTACAACCGCGACCTGTTCCGGCGCGCCGGTGTTCTGGAGCCGCCGGCGAGGTGGAGCTGGCAGGAGTTCCGGCGTACGGCGAGTGCCATGACCGGCGACGGTGTCGACGGTCTCGGCATCGAACCCAACATCATCCGGCTGGCGCCGTTCATCTGGTCCAACGGCGGGCGCATCGTCGACGACGTCGAGCAGCCGACGACGTTCACCTTGGGTGAACCCCGCGCCCGGGAGGCGATCGGCTTCGTGCTCGACATGGTGCGTGACGGGCTTGCGCCGACCGAGCAGGACGTAGCGGCGCAGGACCTGGAGACGCGCTTCGAGACTGGCAAGCTTGCAATGCTGCTGTCGTCACGGGTCGACACACCGCGGTTCCGTGAGGTTTCGGGGCTCCACTGGGATGTCGCGCCGCTCCCCGTCGCGGCACAGTCGGCGAGCATCCTTCATTCGGATGCGTACTGCATGGCCGAACCCACGGAGAACAAGGAACTTGCGGCCCGGTTCATCGAGTTCGCAGTGGGTCGACAGGGCCAGACCCTCAGCGCACTCGGTGGCCGGACCGTGCCGTCACTCAAGGCAGTGGCGCACTCGCCGGCATTCCTGGACCCCACGCAGGAGCCCAGACGCGCGAAGGTCTGGCTCGACGCGGTGCCCCAGCTGCGACGGACACCGGTGTGGCCCACGTGGCCGGAGATCGAGGACGTCAGTGCGGAGATGCTCACCCGCGCCTTCTACGACGAGGTGTCGCTGGATGAGGTACTGCGCAGGTTCGACGGGCAGACCGAGCCACTCTTCGAAGCAGGCCGCCGGTGACGGTGGTCGTCCGTGGGGCGCGCCGGGTCTTCACGAGCCGCCGTGCGACGCCCGTTGTCGCGCTCGATGACGTCGACCTCTCCGTCGGCGAGAACGAGCTCGTCGTGGTGGTCGGTCCATCGGGTTCGGGCAAGACGACGCTGCTCCGGGCGATCGCCGGGTTGGAGCCGCTGCAGGCAGGCCGGGTCGAGATCGACGGCATCGATGTCTCGGCGCAGCCCCCCGGCAGTCGCAACGTCTCCATGGTCTTCCAGGAGTACGCACTCCTCCCGCACCTGTCGGTGTCCG
>JBOHDD010000376.1:0-4249 GCA_050699155.1 Nocardioidaceae bacterium | reverse complement strand
ATGTGGTCGAGACGGACCGGCGTTTCTACCTGTGCAACGCGGCCGACCTCAAGGTGCGCACCGAGGGAACCGACGCGTACTTCGAGGTCACCATGTCCGATGCGTGGGTGTGGGATATCTACCGCCCCGCCAGGTTCGTGAAGAACGTCAAGGTCGTGACGTTCAAGGATGTCAACATCGAGGAGCTGGCCAAGAGCGACATCGAGCCCCCGAAGAACACCGGGTTCACGCAGTAGTGGCGGCTCGGCGCCCTGTTTTAGCCCGCGACGTGCCGGCGTAGGTGTCCCTCGTACCGCGGTCGCGACCCGGACCGGAGGAGGTGCGATGACCGAGCCCTCGGAAGAGCAGCCCTACGACGAGGTCTACGACGGACCCGACCCTGACCTGGAGTCCTTTGAGGAGGCCGCCGCCGAGGACGACGACCAGGGGCTGACCACCGACGAGCTGCGTCCGGAGGACGAGGTGACGGAGTTCGAGCCCCCGCAGGGGCCGTCGACCGCGACCTCCCAGAGGTACACCTCCCTTGACGAGGAGTACGGCGAGACCATCGACGACCGGCTGGCCCAGGAGGAGCCGGACGTCTGAGCGCGCGGGGGACAGCAGGGCCGCTTCCCGTACACAGCCCGCATCCACCCCCGCGGCATCCTCAGGGCATGGCCCGACGCCGTCGGTGAGGGGCCGATGCTGTGAGGCTTTCCGCCGGAGGTGGTGGCCTTGTCCAGCACGCAGCAACAGCGCACCGCGGTGGGTCGGTACGGCGAGGAGGTCGCCGTACGCCATCTGGTCGAGGCCGGGATGGTCGTCCTCGACCGCAACTGGAGATGTGACCTCGGCGAGGTGGACGTGGTCGCGCGTGACGGCGACGCCCTGGTGATCTGTGAGGTCAAGACGCGCCGAGGTCTGGGCTTCGGCAGCCCGCTGGAAGCCGTCACCCACCGGAAGGCGGCGCGCCTGCGTCGACTGGCGGCCCGCTGGATGGCCGACTCCGGGGTGCACCCTCCGGAGGTGCGGGTGGACGTGGTGAGCGTTCTGCTGCGGGAGCGTGGTGCAGCCGCTGTCGAGCACGTGCGCGGGATCGCCTGATGTGCCTGGCCCGGGCACTCTCCGTGGGGTTGCAGGGCGTGCAGGGCCATCTCGTCGAGATCGAGGCGCACATCGGTCGGGGGCTGCCCCGCACCGTCCTGGTAGGGCTTCCGGACGCGTCGCTGACGGAGGCACGTGACCGCTGCAAGGCGGCCGTGGCCAACAGTGGGCTCAGCTGGCCCAACCACCTCCTCACCATCGCCCTGTCCCCGGCCGAGCTCCCCAAGAAGGGCGCTCACTTCGACCTGGGGATCGCACTTGCGGTGCTCGCCGCGGCTGACCAGGTCGCCGAGCACACGGTGGACCGGGTCGTGGTGCTGGGCGAGCTGGCACTCGATGGCCGGCTGAGAGCGGTGCCGGGAGTCCTGCCCGCGGTGCTGGCCGCCTCGGAAGCGGGTGTCGCACGGGTGATCGTGCCGGAGCCCAACGCGGAGGAGGCTCGGCTGGTGTCCGGTATCCAGGTGCTGGGGGTGCGTTCCCTCGCACAGGTGGTCGCACTGCTGCGGGGCGAGGAGCCTCCGGAGGCACCCCCGGTCGCGCCGTTGCCACGAGAGACGCGGCTGCTCGGCAGCGGGGAGGAGCGCACGGTCGGCGTCGACCTCGCCGACGTGGTCGGTCAGCCGGAGGCGCGACGCACTGTCGAGGTCGCAGCGGCGGGCCGCCACCACGTGCTGCTCGACGGCCCTCCCGGCGCCGGCAAGACGATGCTGGCCGAGCGCATGCCCGGGCTGATGCCTGACCTCTCCGAGCAGGAGGCTCTGGAGGTGACCGCGGTGCACTCCGTGGCCGGTGTGCTGCCACCCGAGGTCCCCTTGATCACGCGCCCGCCGTTCCTCGACCCGCACCACACCGCGTCCACGGCCTCGATCATCGGTGGCGGCTCCAGGGTCATCCGGCCGGGTTCGGTCAGCCTGGCGCACCGCGGGGTGCTCTTCCTCGACGAGGCTCCGGAGTTCAACAGCGACGTCCTGGAGGCGCTGCGTCAACCTCTCGAGGACGGGGAGATCGTGATCGGACGCGCGGAGCGTGGTTCGCGCTTTCCCGCCAGGTTCGTGCTCGTGCTCGCCGCCAACCCGTGTCCGTGCGGCGGCCTCACCGTCAAGGGGGACATGTGTCAATGCACGCCGGTCTCGCTGCGGCGGTACCGCGACCGAATCTCCGGACCGATCCGCGACCGGATCGACCTGCAGCGGACGGTGCGCCCGGTGACCGCGCGGGCGATGCGGGCAGACCTCGAGGCCGCCGAGTCCTCGGCGACGGTCGCCGATCGCGTCGCCGAGGCGGTGGACCGCCAGCGCCGGCGGCTGGGCGGCACTGCGTGGGGCCGCAACGGCGAGGTGCCCGGTCCGGACCTTCGGCGGAGCTTCCCCCCGAGACCCGCCGCGACGCGGATCCTCGAGGACGCGGTTGGGCGAGGCAAGCTCACCGCTCGCGGTGCCGATCGTGTCCTTCGGGTTGCCTGGACGCTCGCCGACCTCGCAGGCCGTGACCGTCCATGCGTCGACGAGGTGTCGGAGGCATTCCTGCTGCGCACCTCGGCCGCGCTCCCGGGCCGGCTGGGTGTCGGGGAGGCGTCGTGACCGCGTCGACGACGGCGGCGGCTCCGCCGGACGACGCCGAGCGACGCGCCAGGGCCGCCCTGACCCGGCTGGCCGAGCCCGGGGACCAGGCGCTGGTCGCGCTGGTCGACGCACACGGTGCGCAGGAGGTCGTCGAGCGGTTGCGTTCAGGTGAGCCGCTGGGCCAGGACTCCCGGGGATGGCGGGTGCGGCTGGAGGGGTACGACCCCGACTCCGACCTGGACGCGGGCGCCCGGGTCGGTGCCCGTCTGATCTGCCCCGGCGACGACGAGTGGCCGCCGCTGCTCGATGACCTCCAGGGCGTGATGTCGCTGGACCGCCGTACCGGCAGTGGACGCGACCTGACCGCGGTCCCGCGGGGTGGCGCGCCGCTGGCGCTGTGGGCCCGGGGAGAGGGTGTCCTCGCCGAGCTGTGCACCCAGGCCGTCGCGCTGGTGGGTGCACGCGCGGCCACGCCGTACGGCACGGAGACGGCGGGTGAGATCGCCTACGACGTCTCAGGTCGCGGGGTGACGGTGGTCTCCGGCGCCGCCTACGGCATCGACGGCGCTGCGCACCGCGGTGCCCTGGCTGCTGGTGCGCGCACGCTGGCGGTGCTGGCATGTGGTGTGGATGTGAGCTACCCACGTGGCCACGCCGCCCTGCTGGAGCGGGTCACGGGTGCGGGTCTCGTGCTGAGCGAGGTGCCTCCGGGCAGCGCACCGAGCCGGATCCGGTTCCTTGTCCGCAACCGGGTGATCGCCGCGCTGAGTGCCGGGACTGTCGTGGTCGAGGCGGCGGTCCGCTCGGGCGCCCTCAACACCGCGCGCTGGGCCCAGCAGATGATGCGTCCCGTGATGGGCGTACCCGGCCCGGTCACGTCGGGGGCATCGGCGGGTGTGCACGAGCTGCTGCGCGACGGCATGTCCGTGCTCGTGACCGACGGCGGGGAGGTGCTGGAGGCCATCTCCTCGATCGGTGACAACCTGCTGCCGCGAAGGTACGCCGCCGCCCGGCCGCGTGACCGGCTCGACGAGCTGTCCCAGCGGGTGCTGGAGGCGGTGCCGGCCGTGCACCACGTCGGCGTCGAGAGGATCGCGCGGACCGCGGGGCTACCGGTCCAGGAGATCGAGGTGAAGCTCGGCAGGCTGTTGCTGCAGGACTTCGTGGAGCGTCGCGGCAACCTGTGGAGGTTGTCGCAGGCCGCACGGGCCGATGCCGGCGCCGGTCCGGGCTGAGCCCGGTGGGTCGGGAACCGGCCCGGGGAGAGCGTCCACGGCGCGCCGACTTGCCGAGGTGGCGTCAGGTGCGCATGGTCGGGGAGTGACCCGCGCCGAGAGTGGTCCGCCCGAGCCGCCCCCTGAAGGGCTGTCGGCAGGCTTCGCCACGCTGCTCGCCGACTACGAGCGTCACCTGACCGCCGAGCGGGACCTGACGGCTCACACCGTGCGGGCCTACCTGGCCGACATCACCGCGTTGCTCGGTCATGCGCAGGCGCTCGGCGCCCAGCAGCTCGCCGACGTCGACCTCCGCACCCTGCGCAGCTGGCTGGCTCGGCAGCAGACCCTCGGCAAGACACGGACCACGATCGCGCGCCGGGCCACCGC